>NZ_MPOB01000004.1:300000-447976 GCF_002148795.1 Oceanibaculum nanhaiense
TGGCCGGTCAGCGGGCAGAGCGAGGTGAACTCCGGCGCGGCGAAACGCACCATGTAGCGCACGTCGCCCTGCGGGTTCGGCACGGTCTCCAGCACCGCCTTTTCCGGACTGTCCGGCAGGCCGGCCGCCTGGCCCAGCTGGGTGAGGCCGCTATAGATGCTGTCGGTCATGGTCCTGGTCTCCCTAGAGCGCCGCGATATCCCCGCCGGCCTGCTTCTCGTGGAAGTCCGCCACGAAATCCGCCAGCGACCCTGCTGCGATGGCATCGCGCAATCCCGCCATCAGCCGCTGATAATAGGCCAGATTGTGCCAGGTCAGCAGCATCAGCCCGAGAATTTCCTCGGCGCGGGTCAAATGATGCAGATAGGCCCGGCTGTAGTCGGTACAGGCCGGGCAGGGGCAGCCTTCTTCCAGCGGCCGGGGATCGTCCTGGTGCCGCTTGTTGCGCAGGTTGACCGTGCCGCGCGCGGTGAAGGCCTGGGCGGTGCGGCCGGAGCGCGTCGGCAGCACGCAGTCGAACATGTCGATGCCGCGCTGTACCGCGCCAACGATATCCGCCGGCTTGCCCACACCCATCAGGTAATGCGGCCGGTCGGTGGGCAGATGCGGCACCGTCTCCTCCAGCACGCGGAACATGATCTCCTGGCCCTCGCCGACCGCGAGACCGCCCACCGCATAGCCGTCGAAGCCGATGGATGCGAGCGCCTCCGCCGAGTGTCGCCTGAGATCGGGATAGACGCTGCCCTGCACGATGCCGAACAGCCCATAGCCGGGGCGCTTCTGGAATCCGTCCTTGGAGCGCTGCGCCCAGCGCATCGACAGCTCCATGGAGGACAGCGCCTGGTCATGCGTCGCCGGGTGCGGCGTGCATTCGTCCAGCACCATGGTGATGTTGGAATCGAGCAGATGCTGGATCTCGACCGAGCGTTCGGGCGACAGGAAATGCGCCGATCCGTCGATATGCGAACGGAAGGTGACGCCCTTTTCCTCGATCTTGCGCAGGCCCGCCAAAGACATGACCTGAAAGCCGCCGGAATCGGTGAGGATCGGCTTCGGCCAGTTCATGAATGTATGCAGGCCGCCCAGCGTCGCGACGCGTTCCGCACCCGGCCGCAGCATCAAATGATAGGTATTGCCCAGCAGGATTTCCGCCCCGGTCTCGGCGACCGATTCCGGTCGCATCGCCTTCACCGTGGCGGCGGTGCCGACCGGCATGAAGGCCGGCGTCTCGATGGTCCCATGGGCGGTCGTCACCCGGCCGCGCCGTGCCGCGCCATCGGTGCCGAGAAGCTGGAAGCCGAATTCTAGAGCTTGGGGTGCAGCAGACATGCATCACCGTAGGAATAAAAGCGATAGCCGGCCTCTATCGCATGTTTGTAGGCCGATTGCATGCGCTCCAGCCCGGAAAAGGCGGAGACCAGCATGAACAGGGTGGAGCGCGGCAAATGGAAATTGGTCATCAGCAGATCCACCGCCTTGAAGCGGTAGCCCGGCGTGATGAAGATCGAGGTGTCGCCGGAAAAGGCCGGCACGCTGCCATCCTCGCGCGCCGCACTTTCCAGCAGCCTGAGCGAGGTGGTGCCGACCGCGACCACGCGGCCGCCCTTCGCCTTCGTCGCGGTGATGCGCGCGGCTGTCTCCGCATCGATGCTGCCCCATTCGGCATGCATGCGGTGATCGGCAGTATCGTCCGCCTTCACCGGCAGGAAGGTGCCGGCGCCGACATGCAGCGTCACGAAGGCTGTGCCGATGCCGCGCGCCTCAAGGGCTGCCATTAGCCGCTCGGTGAAGTGCAGCCCGGCGGTCGGGGCCGCCACAGCGCCTTCCTCGCGGGCATAGATCGTCTGGTAGCGCTCGGCATCCGCCGGCTCCGCCTTGCCGCCGCGGATATAGGGTGGCAGCGGCATCGAGCCGTGGCGCTTCAGCGCCTCCAGCAGGTCGGCGGCGCCGGAGAAGGCAAGCCGCAGCTCGCCGCCCTCGCGCTTTTCCAGGGTCTCGGCGGCGAAATCCTCGGCGAAGCGGATGGTCTGGCCGATCTTCAGCCGTTTGCCGGGCCGGGCGAAGGCGAGCCAGGTGCCGTCGGCTTCCGCCTTGTGCAGCAACACCTCGACCGCGACTTCGCCGCGCCGCCCGTGCAGCCGGGCCGGGATCACGCGGGTATCGTTGAACACCAGCAAATCGCCGGGATTTAACAGGTCCGGCAAATCCAGTACGGCGCGGTCGGCCAGTGCATCCGGACGCACCTCCAGCAGCCGCGCCGAATCGCGCGGTTCGGCCGGGGTCTGGGCGATCCGTTCCGGCGGCAGCTCGAAATCGAAGAGATCGACCTTCACGAGGGGCGCGCGGGCTTCATCGGCCGCACCACCGCCATCAGCAGGCGGAAGGGCGAGAGGAACAGGAAGGCCAGCGCCAGCTTCACCGCGAAATCGCCCAGCGCCAGCGTGACGAAGGGCACGGCGGTGCCGGCAAAGGCCAGCGTGAAGAACAGGGCGGTATCGACCGCCGAGCCAAGGGTGGAGCTGGCCAGCGGCGCCTTCCACCAGCTGGTGCCGCGCAGCCGGTCGAACACATAGACATCCAGCAGCTGCGCCACCAGGAAGGCGGTGCCCGACGCCAGCGCGATGCGCGGGCTGGCCAGCCACAGCGAGCAGATGACCGCCAGCGCGAATCCGGCATAGACCACCTGGCGCGCCCGCTTCGGCCCATAGGCACGGTTGGTCAGGTCGGTGACCAGGAAGGTCGCCGGATAGGTCAGCGCGCCCCAGGTCAGCCAGTCATTGATCGGGATCTGGACCAGATAATTCGACGCGCTGACCAGCACGATCATCGCCGCGATGGCGAGGATCATGCCGCCGGGAAAGGGATGGGCGATCTTCATAGCGCGGCTTATAGGCCAACGGACCGCAAAATTGAAGAGGATGCGTGGGCGGGCGTGAGGATCGTGGCCATTCTCATATTTGTCACCCCCGGACTTGATCCGGGGGTCCAGGGGCGGTGCCCAGCCTGCGCTGTCTCAGCCCGTTGCCCCTGGATTGCCGGGTCAAGCCCGGCAATGACAAGCAGGGCAGGGGCGGGTTTCACACCCGCCCTTGCCGAACAGTCGGTTGATCGTGATATCTCTAGCGCAACGAACCGCACGGAACGGGAAAGAATCGACGAATGGCACAGGTGACGGAACAGCAGGTCCTGGACGCGCTGAAAACAGTTCAGGACCCCGAACAGGGCAGGGACATCGTCTCGCTCGGCATGGTGACCGGATTGTCCGTGCAGGAGGGACGGGTCAGCTTCGCCATCGAGGTCGATCCGGCGCGCGGGCCGAAACTGGAAGGCCTGCGGCAGGAGGCGCAGAAGGCAGTGGAGGCGTTGCCGGGCATTGCCGCCGTCACCGCCGCGCTGACCGCGCACAGCGCCCGTGGCGCGTCCCAGCCCGCCGCACCGCAGCCGGCACCGCGGCCGTTGGGCGGCAAGCCGGCCGCCGGCAGCCGCACCGGCGGAACCGCCCCGCATTCGCATGGTCATTCCCACAGCCACGCGCCCCAGCAGCCGGCCCAGGCGAAGCCGCTGGTGCCCGGCGTGCGCGCCATCATCGCCGTGGCCTCGGGCAAGGGCGGCGTCGGCAAATCCACCACCTCGGTGAACCTGGCGCTGGCGCTGGCCGCCATCGGCCGCAAGGTCGGGCTGCTGGATGCCGATATCTACGGTCCGTCGCTGCCGCGCATGATGGGCATCACCGGCAAGCCGACTACCACGCCGGACGGCAAGACGCTGAAGCCGATGGAGAATTACGGCGTCAAATGCATGTCGATGGGCTTCATGGTGGCCGAGGACACGCCGATGATCTGGCGCGGCCCGATGGTGATGAGTGCGCTGGAACAGATGCTGCGCGACGTCGAATGGGGCGATCTCGACGTGCTGGTGGTCGATATGCCGCCGGGCACCGGCGACGCCCAGCTGACCATGGCGCAGCGCGTGCCGCTGGCCGGCGCCGTCATCGTCTCGACGCCGCAGGACATTGCCCTGCTGGATGCCCGCAAGGGCCTCAACATGTTCCGCAAGGTCGATGTGCCGGTGCTCGGCGTGATCGAGAATATGAGCTATTTCCTGTGCCCGCATTGCGGCGAGCGCAGCGATATCTTCTCGCATGGCGGCGCGCGCAAGGAGGCGGAGCGCATGGGCGTCGATTTCCTTGGCGAAATTCCGCTCGACATCGCCATTCGCGAGACTTCCGACGGCGGCAAGCCCATCGTGGTCTCGCAGCCTTCCAGCCCGCATGCGGCGGTTTACCGGTCCATTGCCGAGGCGGTCTGGGCGAAGCTGTCCGGCGGGGCCGTGCGCGCCACGCCGAAAATCAGCGTCGAATAGGCACGACGATGGACGAGGCAACCCGCAGCCTTCTGGAGGTCACCGGGAAACCGATCTTCCCGCCGGCCTATGACGATGTGAAGCTGCCGGCGGGCGAGGATGCCTTCGAGGCTGCCCTTGCGGCGGCCCGGCAGGGCGCCGATCCGGCCACCCTGTTCTGGGAGGATCGCGCCGATAGGGTCGAACTCGCCATCGTGCTGCATCCGGAACAAGCGTTGGCGCAGGTCCTGCCGATCCTGCATGTCGGCATGATCGGCATTGGCGATGCGCTGGGCGCCATCGTGCCGCCGCAGGTCGCGGTGCTGTTTGGCTGGCCTGACCGGATCGAGGTGAATGGCGGGCTGGTCGGCGGGTTGCGGCTGGCTGCGCCGGAGGGCTGCGCGGCCGATGCGGTGCCGGACTGGCTGGTGCTGGGCCTCACCATCCTGGTGCAGCGGGAACTGGTCGGTGGCGAGGAGCCGGGCATGGACCCGACGCGCACCGCGCTGCATGAGGAAGGCTGCGGCGAGCTGACCGTGCCGGATATTCTGGAGGCGTTCAGCCGGCACTTCCTGCTCTGGGTGAACCGTTTCGGGGAGGAGGGGCTGCGGCCTGTTGCGGCGCACTGGCTGGAACGCGGCAGCGGCTACAAGGAGAGCGTCGCCCTGTCCTATGCCGGTGAACAGCATGCCGGCATTTTCACCGGGCTGGACGATTCCGGCGGCATGCTGCTGCAGACCGAGACGGTCGAGGCGCTGCCCTTGTCCGCCGTGCTGGCTGGGCCGAGCTGGGTGCTCTAGGGTCTGATATGCTGTTTCCCCGCACCATAAGGCTGGACGCCACCGACACACAGGTGTTCGAACAGGCGGCCGAGCCCGGCGAATGGGCGGTATCCGGCAGCTTCGCCTTCGCCGATAGCGGGCCGGGCGATCTGGTCGGCAAGCGCCGCGTTGCCTTCCGCAGCGCCTTCCTGGGGACGGGGAGCTTTGGCTGGTCCACCTTCGTGTCGATATCGGATATCGATGTGGCCTCCTATGAGGCGGTGGTGCAGAGGCTGGCAGAGCACTTCGTCGCGCGCTACGGTGCGCCATCGGTCGAGGTGGCCCTGCCGGTGGCCCGCGCCGAGGCGGAATTCGCCGCCGGGCTCGCCGCGGAGCATCGGGTGAACATGCTGCTGGCGGTGGAGCGCGAGATGGAGGAGAACGGCATCCGCGAACGCTTCCGGGCGCTGCAGCCACCGCGCCCTGCTGACCATGCGACCATCTGGAGCCTCGTTCCAGATGATGAATAAGAGATTTAAGAAAGTTCTATAAATGCCTGATTTTTGGCTATCTTCCGGATACTACCTGCTGGAGCGTGCAGCGGATAACCAGCTTGCGGTGACGGATGATTACCTGCGTGCCTATTTCAACCGGCCGGAGGTGGTGCCGGTCGAGGAATCCTGCGATGCCGAGCGCGCGCTGCACGCGGCGCTGATGGAAGCGCCGCGCCGCGCCGTGACTCCGGCCGAGCTGCTGCGCATCGAGGATGAGGATGCGCGCGAGAATTACGAGATCGTGCTGAACTTCCGCGATCACCTGCTGCGCCACGGCACCATCGAGGCGGCCTATGCCGCGCTGTTCAAGCTGGACGGGCCGGTGGAGCCGGTGCGCCTGGCGCCGATCTTCCTCGACCAGATGGTGCATGTGATCCTGCGCGGCCTGCTGGAAGGCTGCGAGGATCCGTTCCGGCTGCGCGCCGCCGAACTGCTGTTCCGCAGCCAGAAGGTGACGATCCAGGACGGCAACATCATGCTGGCCGACGAGGAGGTCATCGATCTGTATGCCTCGACCGGCGGCTTCGGCGATCTGGGCCGGCTGATCGTCGAGGCGCAGACGCCGCTGCGGCAGATCGACCTCGACGTGATGACCGAGGAGAATGTGCATGATTACTGGGAGCGCGCGGACCGGTTCGACATGGTGCTGGACATCACCTTCGGCCGGCCGGGGCTGGATGCGCTGTGCCGCGTGCTGGAAATCTGGATCGCGCATTTCGTCGGTGCCGATGTGCGGATCGCGCCGGTACAATCGATCAGCGATGACCGCTGGAGCTGGCATGTCGGCCTCGACAGCATCTCGACCAACATCCTGAACGAGCTTTACGAGGGCCAGGAGGTCAGCGAGGAGCGGCTGGCCGATGTGCTCTCGCTGTTCCGGCTGGAATTCCGTGACCCGAACGCCATGCTGCCGCAACTGGCCGGCCGGCCGATCTATCTCGGGCTGGCCAAGGGAGAAAACGATCTGCTGCGGGTGAAACCGCAGAACCTGCTGGTGAATCTGCCGCTGGCGGAAACCGTCTAGCGCGAAGGGAGGACGCAATGAACGAAGACGCCTTGAATATGAGCGTGCGGAAGTTCCTGAAGAAGGTCGGCGTGACGTCGCAGCGCGAGATCGAGCAGGCGGTGCGCGACGCTGTCGCATCGGGAGAGCTGTCCGGCACCAAGCCGCTGAAGGCGACCATGCTGCTGACCATCGATGGGGTCGGTCTCAAGGTCGCTATCGACGGCGATATCGAGCTGGCCTGACCGGGCTGGCCCAGCCCAGAGCAGGAGGGAAAGCCATGGCCGTGACAGCGAAGGGCGCCTTTCTCGACCGTCCGGCGGCGCGCGCGCTGGCCGCGCTTGTTTTCGTCACGGCGGCTGGTTTCCTTGCCTATTACGAGCGCGACCGGCTGTTTGGCAGCGGTCCGGCGGATGCTGCCGCTGCCGCCGACGATCCCTTCGTGCAGTGCTTCGCCGAACGCGCGGCGCAGATCGACCAGATGGTGACGGACAAGGTCGTCACGGCGGATCAGGCCGCCCAGTTCAAGGGGCGGGCGGAAGCCATGTGCCGCGCTCAGACGCCAGGTGCCGGCGGTCCTCCCGGCGGCGCCGGTGGCCGCCCGCCGCCCGGCTTCACGCCGGTACGGTGAGGCGGGCCGGTTCGTTTCCCCCTCAGCCAGTTCCCCATGTGGCTAGAGTGCGATCACGCTGGTACCCCATCCCTCCAGCCGTCATTCCCGGCCTTGTGCCGGGAATCCAGGGTTCAGCCTGCTCGGCAGATATCCAGCGAGCGGAAGCCTGGACCCCCGCAACAAGTGCGGGGGTGACGGGGAGAGATTAAAGGGAATGAAGCTGGGTGAGGGGAGATCGGCGCCAGGCCGCCCGATGCTTCGAGACGCCGGCCCTAAGTGCCTTGGCGCCGGCTCCTCAGCATGAGGTCACCTGGACTCTCTGACGGTATTCCAACAATGGCCTCGTCCTGAGGAGCCGGCATCAAGCCGGCGTCTCGAAGGACACAGGGGGCGGAAAGCCGCTGGCGCCTATTCCGCCGCGTGGGCGGTGTTGGGGTAGAGCCGGGCCAGCTCGGCGCTGAAGAAATCCGCCAGCGCGCCGCGCCCCGACAGGCCGGCGCGGGCCTCTGCCTCGGTGTTGTAGTTGGTGTTGGTGTTGATGTCGTAGGTGCGTGGCCGGCCATCGCTGCCGAGGATGAACTCGACGCCGGCGACCTCCACGCTGTTCTCGGCCAGCATGCGCTCGTAGCCGGCCTTCTGCACCGGGTCGATCTCCGTCACGATCTCGAATTTCGGGCGGGCGGCTTCTTCGCCGACCGGGCAGAAGGCGTCGCCGACTGCGCAGGCATCCGCCGGGCACAGCTCGAACCCGCCGCTGGTATCGACGCGCACGGCGTAGAGGAAGCGCCCGCCAACGAACTCGCAGCGGGTGATGAAGGGCTCCGGCGCCTTGATGTATTCCTGCAGCAGGTGGATGCCGTCCACCGGTTCGTCATAGAGCGGGCTTTCGGCATAGGCGGCAAGCCCGTCCATGCTGTTGAACAGCTGCACGCCCAGCCCCTTGCCGCCGCGATTGGGCTTCAGGATCACCGGCCCGTCACCGAAATGCGCCTTTGCCGCCTCGACCAGCCGGTCGCGGCCCAGCACCATCACCGTGCGCGGCGTCTCGATGCCGGCCTTTTCCAGGGCCGCATACTGGCGCGCCTTGGAGAGTTCGAGGTCGAGCGCGCGCACGCCGTTCACCACGCGCCTGCCATGGCGTTCCAGCCAGGTCAGCAATCCTGCGGTCAGGTCGGTGGAGAAGCGATGGTCGCGGGTATGGGCCGAGGCGCTCATCCGGCTGAAGAAGATACCGTGCGGCGGTTCGGCGGAGATGTCGATGGCGCCGTCTGACAAATCCCAGCCCCGCCAGGGCAGGCCGCGCGCGTCGAACAGCTCGGCCAGTGGCGCCAGCCAGTCGGCATTTTCGTACAGCACGTAAATGCGTGCGTCGTCCGATTCGGGGAACATCAGCCCAGCTCCTCGATCACGACCTCATGGGTCATCGCCGCCGTCTTATTGATGATATGGGTGGCCGAGCAGTATTTCTCGACCGAAAGTTCGACCGCGCGGTTCACCGCGTCCGCCGACAGGCCGCGCCCCTTCACCAGGTAGCGCATATGCACCTTGGTGAAGACCTTGGGATGGTCCTCGGCGCGTTCCGCCTCGATCTCGACCTGGCAATCCTCGATCGGCTGGCGGCCCTTCTGCAGGATCATCACCACGTCGAAGGCGGTGCAGCCGCCAAGCCCCAGCAGCAGCATCTCCATCGGTCGCGGCCCCAGATTCTTGCCGCCATATTCGGGGGCGCCGTCCATGACGAGGGCATGGCCGGTGCCGCTCTCGCCCATGAAGGCCATGCCGTCGATCCACTTTACCCGCGTCTTCATGCTCATACCGCCTCCAGTGCCGCCGTCAGGTCGGCGATGATATCCTCCGCATCCTCCAGCCCGACCGAAATCCGCACCAGCCCGTCCCCGATGCCGAATTCGGCACGCTGTTCGGCCGGCACGGCGCGGTGGGTGGTGGTCGCGGGATGGGTGATCAGGCTCTTCGAATCGCCCAGATTGTTCGAGATGTCGATAAGGTTCAGCCCGTTCAGCAGCCGGAACGCGCCCTCCTTGCCGCCCGGCACGGTGAAGGCGATCAGGTTGCTGCCGCCCTTCATCTGCCGCTGCGCCAACTCATACTGCGGATGGCTGGACAGGCCGGGATACAGCACCGTGCCGACCTTGGGGTGCACCTCCAGCGCCTGGGCCACCGCCAGCGCGTTGCGGCCATGGCGCTCGACGCGCAGATCCAGCGTCTCCAGCCCTTTCAGCAGCACCCAGGCGTTGAACGGGCTCATCGACGGGCCGGTATGTTTGTAATAGGGCCAGAGGAATTCCTTGTGCCAGTCCGCCGGCCCCAGGATGGCGCCACCCATGCAGCGGCCCTGGCCGTCGATATGCTTGGTGGCGGAATAGACCACGATGTCGGCGCCAAGCTCCAGCGGGCGCTGCAGCATCGGCGTGGCGAACACATTATCGATGACGACACGCGCCCCTGCGGCATGCGCCAGTTCCGACACCGCCGCGATATCGACCAGTCCGAGGATCGGGTTCGACGGCGTCTCGAAGAACACCGCTTGCGCGCCGGGCTTCAGCGCGTCGCGCCAGGCTTCCAGATCGCCGCCATCGACCAGCACCGTCTCGATGCCATAGCGCGGCAGCAGGGTGGAGACGATCCAGTGGCAGGAACCGAACAGCACGCGCGACGACACCACCCGGTCGCCGGCTTTAAGGAAGCACAGCATCGCTGCTGCCACGGCCGCCATGCCGCTGGGCGTTGCGCGGCAGGTCTCGGCGCCTTCCAGCAGCCGCAGCCGTTCCTCGAACATGGCGACGGTGGGGTTGGAATAGCGCGAATAGACGAAGCGCGAGCCTTCGTTCCTGAAGGCCGCCTCGGCCTCCTCGGCGCTGTCATAGACGAAGCCGGAGGTGAGATAGAGCGCCTCCGAGGTTTCGGAGAAGGGGCTGCGCAACTGCCCGCCACGCACCAGCTGCGTCTGCGGCTTCCAGTCTGCGCGTTTATCCTGATCGCCCATGTCGATGATTCCCGCCCTCTAATCAAGCAACGGACGGTAGGCGGGCGGCCAAGGCCGAGTCAAGGTGCCCTCAGGGCGTGACCGGGTTGCGCGCATCGGCAAGGATGCGCCCGCCGATGGCGACGAAGCACACCCCGGCCAGCCGCTCGATCCAGTGCTGCGCGTTGCGGAAGCGGCGCATCACCGGGCCGGAGGACATGAACAGGCTGACGATGGAATACCAGATCAGCGAGCTGGCCATCACCAGCGCCACCATCAGCCCCATGAACCAGAGCGGCGTGCCGGTGGTGACGGCGGGCGCGAACACGCTGGCGAACAGCACGATGGCCTTCGGGTTGGTCAGCGTCACCAGGAAGCCGAAGACCAGCGGGTTGCCGCGCGGCCTGCCCGATTCGGTGGTGTCCTGAAGGACGATCTCCTCCAGCTTGCCGCGGCTGGCCAGGAACAGCCTTATGCCGAGATAGATCAGATAGAGGCCGCCCAGTACCCGCACGCTCCAGGCCAGCCACTGATACTCCGCCAGCACCGCCGATAATCCCAGCAGGCTGAGGCTGGCATACATCCCCAGGCCGAGCGTGACGCCCAGTGTGGTCATCAGCCCCGCTGCCGTGCCGCGTGTCATGGAGGAGCGCACCACGGCGATGAAATCCGGTCCCGGCAGCATCAGGGCCGGGATAAAAATGGCGAACACGCTGGCGAGGATCAGGATCGGGGACATGGCGGAACCGGCGCTGTGGTAGCTGCTACAGCCAATCCTAGCGCACCCGTTCACCCTGTCACGGGGAGTATTGTCGCCGTCACAATAGGCCACCTCTTGCCGATCCGTCATTTCGACGCTAGGAGAGGGCGCACTATTTCCAGCCCACAAAAGGCATCAGCCATGACCGATCTGCCCGACCGTCTCTCCGTCAATCCGGCCAGCCCCTATCATGACGAGGAATTGCTGAAGCGCGGCGTCGGCGTGCGCTTCAAGGGTGTGGAGAAGACCAATGTCGAGGAATATTGCGTCAGCGAAGGGTGGATCCGTGTCGCCGCCGGCAAGACGCTGGACCGCAATGGCAATCCGCTGACCATCCTGCTGAAAGGCCCGGTCGAAGTCTTCCTGAAGGAAGAGTGATATCTGCCATTCCGATTGATCCTTAGGGCGCGGCGTTCCTGCCTGTTAATATTCCCGGCCTGTGAGGCTGGGCTTTTCCTGTTTTCAGCGTCTTTCCTGTTTTCGTTGATTGAAGAAATTATAATGTTTCTTTTGCCGGTCGCGAGCCCAAGACACCGGGCTGCGCCATGAGCATTTCCAATGGCGACTGGCTCGCCCGTCTGGAAGCCGATGCAACCCTGAGCGATGACGCCCGGTCGCGACTGCACGCACATCAGAACGCGGTCGGCGATGTGGCCAGGCTGATTGCCCGCCGGCTGCGCCTGGGCCGGTCGCTAGGCGAGGCCATCGGCAGGGCCGCTGCCTATCACGATATCGGCAAGCTGCGGATACCGTCGGATATCCTGTGCAAGCCGGGGCGGCTGACGGCGGAGGAATATTCGGTCATCCGCGCGCATTCGGCGATCGGCTATGATCTGCTGGCATCCCAGGCGGGCCGGCTGGCCCCGCTCGCCGCCCGGATCGCGCTGCATCACCATGAAGCGATGGACGGTTCCGGCTATCCCAATGGCTTGCGCGGACGCGACATCCCCCTGGAGGCCCGCATCGTCGGCGTGGCGGACGTCTATGACGCGCTGCGCGAGGACCGGCCCTACCGGGCGGGCATGCCGCACGATCAGGCAATGAAAGTCCTGCTGGAAGGCGATGAGCGCACCTCCCGCGACAAATTCTGCCCGCTGGTGAAGCGCATCGTCGAACGGCATGACACGGAAATCGCCCAGCACTGGCGGCACTATCACTGATCTTGCCGACACCGATCTTGTCGGGATCGCTCCCCCTTTTGCGCTTGCGCGGTCTAGCCATGCAATCTTCGCACCTGCACAATAGGCTGAAGCGGGCACAATAGGGCCTGACGAAACCGGCAGGGGCCCAATGGCGGAAGCGGCACGCGCGAAGAAACCCGGCGAGAAGCAGGCTGAGCAGGCAATCCCCCTGCTGGTGCTCATCATCTGGATCCTGGCGGTAACGGAACTGGTCACCGGCTGGCGCTGGCCGATCACCATCGCCGCAGCGATGGCAGCGATGATCGCGCTGTGGGGCGCCATCGTGCGCGGCGGTTTCCCGCGCTTCGCCGTTATCGTCTTTGGCGGTATCGGCACGCTGCTGATCTGGCGCGTCGGCGCCTGGGGCGACGGCCTTGTCGGGCTGGAGCGCGCAGCGCGGCTGACGGCCTTCGTCACCTGCCTGCACGGGTTGCGCAGCATCGTGCAGACCGCCCCGCGCCTGGCCGAGGTGCAGGACAGCCTCGTCGCCTTCCGGCTGCAGGCGCGGCGCGGCGCCATGCAGCTGCTGAGCTTTGCCTTCTCGGTGCCGCTCGCGATTGGCGCGGTCAGCGTCATCGCCCCGTTCCTGACGCGCGAGCGAGACGCCGAGACCCGGCAGGACCTCGCCGTCTGGGGTATGCGCGGCATGGGCATTGCCATCTTCTTCTCGCCCTTCACCGTGGCGATGGGCGTCGCCGTGGCGGCGCTGCCGGAGGTCAATCTGCCGCTGCTGATGGGCATGGGCTTCGCGCTGGCGCTGGCGGTGCTGGCCTTTCCGTTCCTCATCGGCCAGTGCGCATTGCCGCGCCAGCTGACGCCGCGCTTCTGGGGCGCGCTGGGTGCCGTGCTGCTGCCCATCGTGGTGATCGTGGTGGTGAACATCGCCACCATCCTGACGCTGGGCCTGACCACCGTGCAGTCGGCCATCGTCGTGGTGCCGTCCTCGGCGCTGGTCATCGCCCTTCTGGCGGAGGTGGCGGGCGACCGCCGCACCAGCGGGCGGGGCATGGCGATGTTCCGGCTGGTGCGCCAGGTGGCGGTGAATTTCGATATGGAATCGGCGGTATTCGTCGCCGCCATGTGGTTTGCCGCCGCCATCACCGCGACGCCGGAAGTCGGCCAGTTCGTGGCGCTGCTGACGCCCTATCTCGGTGCGGGAGCGATGATCGCGGTGACGCTGGTCGTGATGATCGCGGTGGTCTCCGCCGGGGTGCACATGATGGTGCCGATGACGGTGCTGCTGACCCTGTTCGGCCCGCATATGCCGGACCCGCTGCATCTGGCGCTGCTGGCGCTGGCCGGGCTGATCGGCTGGGCCTTCGGCGCGCTGGCGGCGATGGGCTCGATCTCCTTCCTGGTCTGCGCCAAGCTGTTCGAGGTTTCCGCCCGGCAGCTCGCCTACGGCATCAACCTACGCCTCATGCTGAGCATCGTGGCGCTGTACAGCCTCGGCGTGCTGTTGCTCGCCTAAACACCTAGATCCTAAACGCCCAGATAGCGCTTGCGCAGCGCCGTATCGGCGGCCAGCGCGGCGGAGCCGCCGGCCCAGACGATGCGGCCCTTCTCGATGATGTGGTGCCGGTCGGCGAGGCGCAGCAGCGCGTCGAGATTCTTGTCGATCAGCAATATCGCCTGGCCGTCCGCCTTCAGGCTCTCGACGCAGCGCCAGATTTCCTCGCGGATCAGCGGTGCCAGCCCCTCCGTCGCCTCATCCAGGATCAGCAAGCGCGGGTTGGTCATCAGCGCCCGCCCGATGGCCAGCATCTGCTGCTCGCCGCCGGACAGCGTGCCGGCACGCTGGCCGGCGCGTTCGGCAAGGCGGGGGAACAGGGCGAACACCCGGTCCTCGGTCCAGCCACCGCCGCGCGCGGTGGCAATCAAATTCTCGCGGACGGTGAGGGTGGGGAAGATGTGCCGTCCCTCCGGCACCAGCCCGATGCCGGCCCGTGCGATGCGGTAGGGCGGCAACCCGTCGAGCCGCTGCCCGTCCATTGCGATCTCGCCGCGGCGCGGCGGGGTGAGGCCGAGAATGGCGCGCACCGTCGTCGTCTTGCCCATGCCGTTGCGGCCGAGCAGCGTCGTCACCGTACCGGAGGCGACGTCCAGATCGACACCGAACAGCGCCTGGCTCGAGCCGTAGAAGCTTTCCACGCCGCGCAGGCTCAGCATCAGGAATCGCTCCCCAAAGAATCGCTCCCGAGATAGGCCTCGCGCACCGCCTCGTCGGCGCGGATCGCGTCCGGTGTGCCGGTGGCGAGGGCGCTGCCATAGACCAGCACGGTGATGCGGTCGGCCAGCCGGAACACCGCGTCCATGTCATGCTCGACCAGCAGGATGGTGACGCTGCCCTTCAACCCGGCCAGCAACTCGGTCATGCGCGCCGATTCCTCCGGCCCCATGCCGGCCATCGGCTCATCCAGCAGCAGCAGGGCAGGCTTCCCGGCCAGCGCCATGGCGAGTTCCAGCTGGCGCTGCTCGCCATGCGCCAGCGCGGCGGCAGGCACATTCGCGCGGTCGCCGAGGCCGACCTGTTCCAGCGCCGCCATCGCGGCATCGCGCAACGCCGTCTCGGACAGGGCGGGCCGCCAGAAGCGGAAGCTGTGCCCGTCATGCGCCTGCACCGCCAGCAGCACATTCTCCAGCGCGGTGAAGCCCTGCAGCACGCTGGTGATCTGGAAGGAGCGGGCCAGGCCCATCAGCGCGCGGTTCGGAGTCGGCAGGACGGTGATGTCCTGGCCCCTGAAGCGGATAAGGCCGGCATCCGGGGCGATCTCGCCGGAAAGCTGACCGATCAGCGTGGTCTTGCCGGCGCCGTTCGGCCCGATGATGGCGTGAATTTCGCCGGGGACGATGTCGAGCGACAGGCTGTCGGTGGCGGTGACGCCGCCGAACCGCTTCTCCAGCCCCTCTATAGACAGGATTGCGGTCATTTGTGTCTGCCTTCCGGCGTCAGCAGCCCATAGAGGCCGCGCCGTGCCAGCAGCACGATGAGGATGAGCAGCGGCCCCAGCACGATCATCCAGTGCTGGGTGATCTCCGACAGCACATCCTCCAGCACCAGGAAGGCGAAGGCGCCCAGCACCGGACCCGCTATCGAGCCCATGCCGCCGAGGATGACCATCACCATCAGCTCGCCGGAGCGCGTCCAGTGCAGCAGCGACGGGCTGACGAATTCGGTCAGATTGGCCATCAGCGCGCCGGCGAGGCCAGCCAGCGCGCCGGATATCACGAAGGCAACAAGCTTGTAGCGGTAGGTGGGGAAGCCCAGCGCGCGCATGCGGCGCTCATTCTCGCGGATACCGCGCAGCACCATGCCGAAGCGAGACTGCACCAGCCGGTGCTTCAGGAACAGCACCGCCAGCAGCAGCACGAGGGCGAGATAGTAGAAGCTGGCATTGTCCGACAGGTCGAGCGGGCCGGCGTCGGAGCGGCTCCACATCTGCATGCCGTCCATCCCGCCATAGTCCTGCTGCGAGACGAAGAAGAAATAGACCATCTGCGCAAAGGCCAGCGTGATCATGATGAAATAGACGCCGCTGGTGCGAAGGCTGATCGCGCCGATGACCAGCGCGAACAGGGCCGAGACCAGCATCGCGGCGGGAAAGGCCACAAAGGCGCTCTCGGTGCCGAACCAGTCGCCGGAATGGTAGGCGAGGATGCCGACCACATAGGCGCCAATTCCGAGATAGGCCGCGTGGCCGAAGCTGACCATGCCGCCATAACCCAGAATGAGGTTCAGGCTGACCGCGCCCAGCGCCAGGATCAGCACGCGGCTGACCATCACCGTGTAGAAGCCCTCGCCCAGCGCCTCGGCCAGCGGCGGCAGCACGCAGAGCAGGGCAAGCCCGCCCCACAGCACGATGCGGCGGAATATATCAAGCATGTGCGGGGAAGAGTCCCTGCGGGCGCCAGACCAGGATCGCCGCCATCAGGATGTAGATCGTCATCTCCGACAGCGCGCCGGGCAGCAGCACGCGCCCGAAGGTGTCGGCCAGCCCGACCAGCAGGGCGGCCACGAAGGCGCCACGCACCGAGCCGATACCGCCAATGACGATGACCACGAAGGCGAGGATCAGGATGTTTTCGCCCATGCCGACCTCCAGCGCCAGCAGCGGCCCGGCCATCACGCCGGCCAGCCCGGCCAGCGCCGCGCCCAGCCCGAACACCAGCATGTAGAGCCGGTCCACATTCACGCCCAGCGCATTCACCATCTCGCGGTTGGTCGCACCGGCGCGGATCAGCATGCCAATGCGCGTGCGGGTGATGAGCAGATAGAGGAACAGCGCCGCCGCGATGCCGGTCGCCACGATGGCCAGCCGGTAGGCCGGGTAGGGCGCGCCCGGCAGGATTTCCACGCTGCCCGACAGTGCTGCCGGCACCGCCATGAAATAGGCCTGCGGCCCCCAGACGATCTTCACCAGCTCGTTGAAGAACAGGATCAGCCCGAAGGTCGCCAGCACCTGGTCCAGATGGTCGCGGTCATAGAGCCGTCGCAGGGCAATAGCCTCCATCGCCATGCCGGTCAGCGCGGCGGCGGGCAGGGCCGCCAGCAGCCCCAGCGTGAAGCTGCCGGTCGCCTGCTGCACGGTGGCCGCGACATAGGCGCCGATCATGTAGAGCGAGCCATGCGCCAGGTTGATCAGGTGCATGATGCCGAATACCAGCGTCAGCCCGGCCGCCATCAGGAACAGCATGGTGCCGAGCTGCAGCCCGTTCAGCACCTGTTCGATGAAAAGCAGGAGGGTCATGCGACGTCCGGAATGGCGACGGGGACCGCGCTGGCGCGATCCCCGTTCACGCTGATTGTCGTTTCGTGGCTCACTTCATCTTGCACTGATCGTGATAGGCGTCCATGTGGCGCGCGAACACCGTGCCGACCAGCCGGTTGGTGATCCGGCCCTGATCGTTCTTGATGACCTCGCGCAGATAGAAATTCTGGATCGGGTAATGGTTGGTGTTGAAGGCGAACGGGCCACGCACCGACTCGAAATCGGCGGCGCGCATGGCGCTGCGGAATTTCGCCTCGTCCTTCACGCTGCCGCCGGTCTTGGTCAGCGCGGAGGCCAGCAGCAGCGCGCCGTCATAGGCCTGTGCGGCGAAGGGCGAGGGCGGACGGCTGTACTTCGCCTCGAACGCCTTCACGAATTTCTGGTTCTGGGCGTTCGGCATGTCCGGGCTCCAGAAGCCGGTGTTGAACACGCCCAGCGCTGCCTCGCCGACCGCCGGCAGGATGGTCTGGTCGAAGCTGAAGGAGGGGCCGAACAGCGGCACCTCCGCCTTCAGCCCGGCCTGCGCGTACTGCTTGATGAAGTTCACGCCCATGCCGCCCGGATAGAAGATATAGACCGCATCGGGCTTGGCGGCGCGCAGCTGGGCCAGTTCCGCCGCATAGTCCGGCTGGTTGATCTGGGTATAGATCTCGCCGATCACCTCGCCGCCGGTGTAATAGCGCTTGAAGCCGGTCAGCGCGTCCTTGCCGGCAGGGTAGTTCGGCGCCATCAGATAGACGCGCTTGTAGCCCTTGTCGGAGACGTGCTTGCCCATCGCCTCGTGGCTCTGGTCGTTCTGCCAGGCGACGTTGAAGAAGTAAGGGCTGCAGCGGTTGCCGGCCAGCGCCGAGGGGCCGGCATTCAGGCTCAGCATGAAAGTCTTGGAATCGAAGATCGGCTTGGCAACCGCCATCATCACGTTGGAGAACACCACGCCGGCGATGAGATCGACCTTGTCGCGCTGGATCATGCGCTCGGCCAGCTGGCGGCCGACATCCGGCTTCAGCTGGTCGTCGCCGGTCACCAGCTCGACCGTGCGGCCGCCCAGCATGCCGCCGGACTGCTCGATACCGAGATTGAAGCCGTCCAGCAGATCCTTGCCAAGCGCCGCACCCGGCCCGGACAGGGTGGAGATGAAGCCGATCTTCAGCGGCTCGGCGGCGTGCGCCGGCGCGAAAGTGAATGATGCGAGAAATGCGGCCGTGGCCAGCAGCGATGCCCGTTTCATATGTTCCCAAGCCTCCCGGAATCAGCATTATCAAGACCGTGCGCATCCTAGCGCAGGCTCAATTGAAACCAAACGGCAATGTAGATTTCCACGGTCGTCATTCCCGCACTTGTTGCGGGAATCCAGGCTTCAGCTTACTCGACCGGCGATCCAGCATGCAGAAACATGGACCCCCGCAACAAGTGCGGGGGTGACAGTAAGGAGAATGCAGAAGCCCGAGGGTGACGATTAAAGGAGATGATTACCCGAAGGCCTTGAAGGTGATCAGGGTGAAGGTGTCCTTCACGCCGGGCAGGGTCTGGATGCGTTCGGTCACGAAATGGCCGATATCGGCATCTTCTTCCAGGTAGCACTTCATCAGCAGATCGTACTGGCCGGAGGTGGAATAGACCTCGGATATCTGCTCGACGCCCTGCACTGCCTCGTCGGCCACCTTGTAGGCCTGGCCCAGATCGCACTTCACCATGATGAAGATCGCCTTCATGGCCTACGCACTCTTCTTCAGCTTCACGGTCCGCAGCAGGAAGGCCGGCACATCGTCGCCAAAGCCGCCGGAACCGGTATCGGCCGCATCATCATCGCTGAAGCGCGGCGCACGGTCCCGCTTCGGCTCGTCGCGGCGGTCCCGGATCGGCTCGTGCTTCGTCGGGGCCGGTGCCTTATCGCGCTGCCCCTGGTCGCGCCCCTGGTCGCGCCCCTGGTCGCGCCCTGAATCGCGTGCAGGTGCGCGTTCACCGCGTTCCGACCGGCTGCGCCGTGTCCGGGCGGGCTTGGCCTCATCCGCTTCCGGCTGTGTCTGAGCCGGGGATTCGGCTGGTGCCTCGGGCATGGTCTCGGGCGCTGCCGCTGCCCTGGACCGGGCCGGCTTTGCCGTTTCCTCGGCCTTGCCCTTGCGGCCGCCGCGGCGGCGCTTGCCGCCGACATCGCTCATGTCCAGCTCTTCGGCATCCACGTCATCGGTCGTGATGCGCGGGATCGGGTTGCCGATAAGGCTTTCGATGGCGGCGACGTATTTCGCCTCTTCCGGCGTGGCGATGGTATAGGCGCGTCCGGTCATGCCGGCGCGGCCGGTACGGCCGATGCGGTGGACATAATCCTCGGCATTGCTGGGCACGTCGAAATTGAAGACGTGGCTGACGGCCTGGATATCGAGACCGCGGGCCGCAACGTCGGAGCAGACCAGCAACGACACTTCATTGTTCTTGAAGCGGGCCAGCGTCTCGGTGCGCGCCGGCTGGGTCATGTCGCCATGCAGCGCCACGGCGGAAAAGCCGTTCTGCGCCAGATATTTCTGCAGTGTGCCGATATCGCGCTTGCGGTTGCAGAAGATGAAGGCGTTCTTCACATTCTCCGACCGGATCAGGCTGCGCAGCGCCTCGCGCTTGGCCTTGGAATTGACCACAACCAGATTCTGCACCACCGTTTCGGCGGTGCTGGCCTTCTTATCGACGCTGATCTGCTTCGGGTTGATCAGGAACTTGTCGGAAAGCTTGCGGATTTCCGGCGCCATGGTGGCCGAGAAGAACAGCGTCTGGCGGATTTTCGGCAGCACGCCGACGATGCGCTCGATATCCGGGATGAAGCCCATGTCGAGCATGCGGTCGGCCTCGTCGATGACGAGGATCTTCACATCCTGCAGCAGGATCTTGCCGCGTCCGAAATGGTCCAGCAGGCGGCCCGGCGTGGCGATCAGCACATCGACGCCACGGTCGATCTTCTTTTCCTGCTCGGCGAAGGAGACGCCGCCGATCAGCAGCGCCATGTTCAGCTTGTGGTGCTTGCCGTACTTCTCGAAGCTTTCCGAGACCTGCGCGGCGAGTTCGCGCGTCGGCTCCAGGATCAGCGAGCGCGGCATGCGGGCCTTGGCCCGGCCCTTGCCCAGAATCTCGATCATCGGCAGGGTGAAACCGGCCGTCTTGCCGGTGCCGGTCTGGGCAATGCCCATAACGTCGCGGCCCATCAGAACCTGCGGGATCGCCTGTTCCTGAATGGGAGTCGGTGTCGTGTAGCCTGCGTCCTCGATGGCGCGCAGGAGGTCCGGGCTAAGTCCCAGGTCTGAGAAACCCATTATGGTCCGTTCTTTGGAAATGGCGCCTCAGGCGAAAAAAACGCCTGTCGTCGCGGGCGATATTAGAGTTGCATGCGATTCTGTCAACTTTTGTCTGGTTTCGCGGACCATAGAGTGCGCTTTTGCCGCAAAGCGAGGTACCGATGCTGCTGCATCATGGCGATTGTTCCCTGCTGCTGATCGATGCGCAGGAAAAGCTGCTGCCCGCCCTGCGGGGCCAGGACGGCATGGTGGCGGCCTGCGACCTGCTGCTTCGCGCCGCGCGGGAATTGCGGGTGCCGGTTCTGGCGACGGCGCAATATCCCAAGGGGCTGGGCGGCGTGGTGCCGGGCCTGGCCGGGTTGCTGCCGCCTGGTTCCACTGTCGAGAAGATCGCCTTCGATGCGATGGCGGAGCCGGGCGTACCTGCGCGTGTGAAGACCCTCGGCCGGCCGAAGGTCGTGCTGTGTGGCGCGGAGGCGCATGTCTGCGTGCTGCAGACCGCCTTCGGCCTGCAGGCGGCGGGCTATGATGTCGTAGTGGTGGCCGATGCCGTCGCCTCCCGCGATGGCGAGGACCGGCAGCGCGGGCTTGCCCGGATGGAACGGGCCGGTATGCTCGTCGTCACATCCGAGATGGTCGTCTTCGAATGGCTGCACCGGGCCGACACGGCTGCGTTCAAGGCGACGATCCCCTTCATCAAGCGGTTGAAAGAAAAGAGCTGATACGGAATGGCTGAGAAGATTCCCCTGGTCCTGTTGCCGGGCCTGCTGTGCGACGAGAAGCTGTGGGCACCGCAGATGCAGGCGCTGTCCGACATGGCGGACTGCCAGGTCGCCGACCTCACCCGTCACGAGTCGGTGACGGAAATGGCGGCCGCCGCACTGGCGGAGGCGCCGGAGAAATTCGCGCTCGCCGGCCTGTCGATGGGTGGCTATGTCGCGCAGGAGATCATGCGCCAGGCGCCGGAGCGGGTGCTGAAGCTGGCGCTGCTCGACACCTCGCCGCGTGCCGATTCGGAGGAGCAGATGCTACGCCGGCGCGGTCTTATCGAGCTGGCGCAGAAGGGTCGCTTCAAGGGGGTGACGCCGCGCCTGCTGCCGCTGCTGATCCACCCGGACCGGCAGCAGGATGAGAAGCTGACCGCCATCATCTTCGCGATGGCCGAGAATGTCGGCATGGACGGCTTCATCCGCCAGCAGAAGGCGATCATGGGCCGGCCGGACGGGCGCGCCGATCTGGCGAAAATCAAGGTGCCGGCGCTGGTGCTGTGCGGCCGGCAGGACGCGCTGACGCCGCTGGACATCCATAAGGAAATCGCCGCGGGCATCGCCGGATCGCGCCTGGTCGTGGTTGAGGAATCCGGCCATCTGCCGACGCTGGAACGCCCCGCCGAGGTGAACATGGCGATGCGCGAGTGGCTCAGGGGGTAGGGGTTCTTACCCTCTCCCGCAAGGGGAGAGGGTAAATCTCAGGCCGCCTTGCCGAACGTCCCCAGCTGCTGGCGGCGGATGGCGCGGCCGGGCCGCGCGCCGGTAACCGCGCCCTCCTGCCAGACCGGGCGGCCATTCACGATCACCAGCGCGATGCCGGTGGCGGCCTGCATCGGGTCGGTGAAGCTGGCGGTGTCGATGACGGTGTCGGGATCGAACATCACGATATCGGCGTAATTGCCGACCTTCAGCGTGCCGCGGTCCTTCAGGCCGAACTGGGTGGCCGACAGGCCGGTCATCTTGCGCACGGCCTCTTCCAGCGGGAACAGCCCGACATCGCGGCTGTAATGGCCCAGCACGCGCGGGAAGGTGCCCCACAGCCGCGGATGCGGGCGGGTATCGTGCGGCAGCCCGTCGGAGCCGATCATCGAATGCGGATATTTCATGATCCGCTGCACATCTTCCTCGGCCATGGAGAAATAGACCGCGCCGGCGGGCAGCAGCTTGCCGGCGGCTTCGGTCTGGCTCAGACCCATCTCGGCGGCGATATCGGCCAGGTCGCGCCCGGCATGTTCGGGATGCGGCACCGACCAGGTGACCAGCACGCGGCTGGCTCCCGCCATGCGGTCCGGGCTCAGCATGGTGGAGCTGGCGATATAGGGATAGACGTCGAGGCCGATACGCTGCTGCTTCATCGCCGCGTCGATCAGCGGCAGGGTCTCGACCGAGCGGCCATGATTGTCGGCGCCGGCGCATTTATGGTGCGAGATCACCACCGGGATGTCGGCCTCGCGGCCGATGCGGAAGGTCTCCGCCAGCGAGTCGGTGATGTGCGCCGCCTCGTCGCGCATATGGGTGGTGTGCAGCCCGGCATGGTCGTGCAGCGCCTTGCCGAGTTCGATAACTTCCTCGGTCGGGGCCGCCTGCGACGGCGGATAGAACAGGCCGGTCGAGAAGCCGATGGCGCCGGCTTCCAGCGATTCTTCCAGTTTTTTCCGCATCACCTTGATTTCACTGGAAGATGCGGCGCGGGTCAGATCGGCGACGGCACCGACACGCAGCGAGGAATGACCGACCTGCGCCAGCACGTTCACCGCTGCCGGCGCATCGTCCAGCGCCTTCAGATAGCTGGCGAAATCGCCATAGAAGCCTTCCGGCGTGTCGCAGATCAGGTCCAGCGGCGCCGGCGGGCGGCGGTCGATCTTCAGCGGTGCCAGGCTGACCCCGCAATTGCCGGTGACCACGGTGGTGACACCCTGGCTGACCTTGTTCTTCATCGTCGGGTTCGCCAGCACCGCCCGGTCGTCATGGGTGTGCACATCGATGAAGCCGGGGGCGACCGCCTTGCCCTGCGCGTCGATCTCGCTGCCGCCGCTCATGCCGCCCAGCGCGCCCAGCGCCACGATGCGGTCGTCGCGGATGGCGATGTCGCCCATGAAGGACGCACCGCCGGTGCCGTCGATCAGGCGGGCGTTGCGGATGATCAGATCGGCCTTACCATCGACGGGCGCGCTCATGGGGAAACTCCTGTTATGACTTGTCAGCGGTGATTACAGACCAGCCGGCGGGGCTTGGCAAGAAGGCGCTCAGAAAGCGCGGATCAGCACCACGCCGGCGACCAGCAGCACCACGCCCAGCACCCGCAGCAGCGTGATCGGATTCTCCGGAAAGCCGACCAGCCCGTACTGGTCGATCACCAGTGAGGCGATCATCTGCCCGGCAATCACCAGCGCCAGCAGGGTGGCGGCGCCCAGCTTTGGCGCCAGGAAGGTGGAGGAGGCGACATAGATCAGCCCCATCAGCCCGCCGGCATAGGCCCAGACCGGCACGCTGCCGAAGGCGGCGAGGCTGGGCAGGGTCGGGCGTGTCACCGCCAGGATCAGCGCCAGCGCCCCGGTGCCGATGATGAAGGACAGGAAGGTGGCGCTCAGCGCGCCGCCGATATGGCGCGCCATCACGGCGTTCAGGCCGGCCTGTACCGGCACCACAATGCCTGCGAACAGCGCCAGGACGATATAGGCCCAGCTCATCGATTCCTCCGTGGATGGTTTCGTATCGTTCCGTCAGGCGGACAGCAGGTCGCGCACGCCCTGGGCGATGAAACGCTCGTCCTCGGGATTTTGCGAGGGGTTTCCGGCGCGGTGGCCCCAGATCGAGGGAATCGGCCGCAGTTCCGCATTCTTCAGATGCGGCAGCTCCAGTTCATTGTCTTCCGTGCGGAAATACAGATCGGTTTCGCCCGGCATCAGCAGCACCTTCGCCTTGATGGCGGAAAGCGCCGCGGCGAGGTCACCCTTGTAAAGCTCGTTGGCGCTGATGTCGGAGGTGAACCAGGTGCCAAGTTGGGCATACAGGTCATTGGCGTCACGCCGGGAATAAGTCCATTCCCAGAAGCGGACCAGGAAATCCTCCAGCGTCGTGTAGCCGAGGCTCTTGTAGAGCTGCTGGCGGTAGAATGTCTGCGAGATCGCCCAGCCGGCATAGATGCGGCCCATGGCGCGGATGCCCTTCACCGGCTGCTCGTGGAACCAGCCGTCGCGCCAGGCAGGATCGGCGGTCAGTGCGGCGCGGATGCTGTCGAGAAAGATCTTGTTGTGCTCCGAGGTGCGCGCGGAGGAGCAGGTGATCAGCAGCCGGTCCACGTCGTCAGGGAACAGCGCGCCCCAGTGATAGGCCTGCTGGCCGCCCATCGACCAGCCATAGACCATCGCCAGCCGCTCGATGCCGAAGACCTCATTCAAGAAGCGGCGTTGCAGCAGGACATTGTCGTAGATGGTGATGTCCGGGAACCGGCCCTGATTCAGCGGATAGGGTGTGTTCGACGGCGAGGTCGACAGGCCATTCGTCATCATGTTGGGGATGATGATGAAATAGCGCGTCGGATCAAGGATGCGGTCCTTGCCGATCAGCCAGTCGATATCGCTGTGCTGCGCGCTGTAGGAGGTCGGGTAGAGGATGACGTTCGATTTATCATCCGCCAGCGTGCCATAGGTCTTATAGACCAGCCGCGCCACCGGCAGGGTGATGCCGCATTGCAGAACGAAATCCTTGCATTCGTAGGTGCTTGTGTCGGTCATCGCAGCGTCAGTCATTCGATCCTCTTCCATCGTCATTCCCGGGCTTGTCCCGGGAATCCAGGGTTAAGCTTACACGGGCGGGCATCCAGAGGGCGGAAGCCTGGACCCCCGCAACAAGTGCGGGGGTGACGGCAAGAGTTTGGTGCGCCTTTGGGAGTTTATGCCGCCCGTCCTGGATTAGCCCCCAGATCGGCGTGAATGGCGCGCAGCGTCGGCAGGTAGCCCGGCGCCAGATGGGCGAGGTCGCCCCGCACCTTGACGTGCAGCGCCGGCAGGGCGTGGAACGGGATCGAGGGGTAGAGGTGATGCTCGACATGGAACGGCATGTTCCACATCAGCAGCCGGACCGGCCAGGAGGCCAGCGTGGTCCGGGTGTTGGTCAGGCCGTTCGCATCCTCGCTGCAACCGGTATGCTCGGTCAGCAGATAGGCGCGCAGGAAGGGCTGGCCCAGGATGACCGGGGCGATCCAGTAGAGCAGCGGCCAGGCGCTGCCCGTCGCCACGGCGCCGGTGAGCACCAGCGCATAGAAACCGATCATCAGCCGGACCGAGCGCACCACCTCGCCGCGCGCCTTTTCCGGCACGAAATCCGCGCCCGCGAAATTGCCGACAGCCAGCTTGCCCAGCGAGCGGAAGCGGCCGATCCAGTAGGGGATGGCGGTGATGCGCCACCAGAATTCGCCGCGCGTCGCCGGCGGCGGCGGGGTCAGTTCCGGGTCGCGCGCCGGATCCTGCGTGTGGCGGTGATGGGCGAGGTGGAAATGCTTATAGTAGGTGGAATTCAGCATCGAGGGCAGGGCGGCCAGCCAGCCCACCGCCTCGTTCAGCTGGCGGCTCCTGAACGCCGTGTAATGCACCGTTTCGTGGATGGTGGCGAACAGCGAGACCAGGAACAGCCCCTGCACCAGCATGGAAGGCAGCACCCAGAGCGTGCCCTGCGTGCGCCAGATGGCGTAGCTGGACAGGCCGATCAGCCCGGCATGCAGGGCAAGCCGCACCAGCCCCCTGGCGTCGGAGCGCTGGCTCAGCGCCTTCAGCTCGGCCGGGCTGACGAGACGGTGGCTGGACCGGTTCACGCTGGCGTCGGTCATCTCAGTAGAGCCTTTCCTTGTAGGCAACCTCGATACGTTCCTCGACGGTCTCGACAGTGTCGCCCATGGCCTCGACCTGAGTCTTGATCATGCGGGCCAGCGACGGGATCGTGCCCTTCGGCACCTGCACCGACGGATCCCACAGGCTGGAGCGCTTCAGCGCCTTCGCGCAATGGATGAAGGCCTCGCGCACCGTCACCAGAATGGCGGTCTTCGGCGGTTTGCCGTTCATCGCCATGCCCTCCAGCAGGGCCACATCCTCGGTGATCCGCGCGGTGCCGTTCACCCGCATGGTCTCGCCGACGCCGGGAACGAAGAAGATCAGCCCGACCTCCGGGTTGTCCCGCAGGTTCTTCAGCGTGTCGATGCGGTTGTTGCCGACCCGGTCGGGGATCGCCAGTGTCTTGTCGTCCAGCACCTGCACGAAGCCGGGCGGGTCACCGCGCGGGCTGACATCCTGCTTGCCTTCGGCATCGGCCGTGGCGATGCACAGGAAGGGCGAATGCGAGATGAACAGCCGGCAATTCTCGTCGATCCGGTCCAGCACCTTGGCGATGGCCAGCGGCGTTGCCTCGCCATAGAGCGCTTCGAGATCGGGACCAGATGCGGGCGAAGCGGGGGCGGCGGTATCGTCCAGCGGCATGGTGCCTCCAGAGTGTTTGGAACAGTTAATTTGTAAGCCGATTATACAAGAGCCTGCCCGCGATAACAGCCGCCCGTACTTACTTCGGCGAATTTTCCTGTGCGGCCGCTTCGCCGCAGGCTTGCCGCGTCAGATGCAGCAGCCGTTCCATGTAGCGGTCGGCGATCTTCAGCTCGTGCAGGTGCTGCACGGTATTTTCCAGATATTCCGCACAGCGCCCGATGCGGCCGCTGGCGGCGGCGATGACGCCGGCCGCCTCGCGATCGTCCATGCGGCCGACATAGCGTTCATGCTGCCGGTTGATGGTGAAGGTGATGGCGCGGACCGGTCCGTCCGCGGTTTCCACATTCACCCAGCGCGGGATATAGGCGTGGCTGACCATCTCCCGGCGCCAGACGATCTGCAGCTCTTCCGCCGCCTGGCTGGATTCGATGCGGAAGGCGACACCCCGGCAGCTGCCGCCACGGTCCAGCGCCAGCATCAGGCCGGGCCGTTCCGGCGTGCCGCGCCCCATCGTGCTCCACAGGCAGAAGCGCCGATGCAGGCCGCGCACCGTGCCGATGCGGCGTTCGGCGAAATGGAAGGCCGGGTTCCAGATCAGCGAGCCATAGCCGAACAGCCAGATGTCGCCGTCCGGCCTGCCTGCCGGGAACATGCCGGCGAGCGACCCTTCCAGCTCCGCCTCGCTGAGTACGCGGAAGCCCGGCGGCGCCTCCTCCATCATCTTGCGAATGAAGCCGTTACGGATGTTCTCGCGGGTAAGCGTCACCATGATCCTCGTGGCAAGGGGGCGGACAATTGACAGGATGGACGCCGCGAACGAAAAGCGCGACTATTCAAATGTAATCGAAATGCACTAAAAATCCATTCGATTGCCCGCTGCGCCGCTCTCATAGCGGTTGCGCCGGGCCGGATGAGAGATCAGAGGAGAAAGAGACGGCCATGGCGCTCACGCCCGAAGACGTGAAGGATCTGCATTATTCGATCCAACGCATGAACAGCGTCGCGGCCGTATTCCGGATGCGCGCCGACAATGCGATGAACGACAAGTTCAGCGCCCTTGCCGACCTGATCGACCTGTATGTGTCGCTGTGCCAGCACAGCACCACCCAGGGCAAGGATTTCGTGCGCGACGGGCTTGTTATCAGCGAGGAAGAGCGTGCCGAGGCGACATCGCTGTTCGAGCGCGTGTTCGAAGGTACCCCGGCATCCGGGCCAGCAGCGCCGGCACCCGCGCCCGCGGCCAAGGACCACAAGTAAGCCGGCGTTCCTGCCCAGGGCGGGGCGGGGGGGCGGGGCAGGGGTGGCTTTTGGGTTGCGACCCGGGCATTCGACCTATAGTTTATCCTGCATAATTTGCATCCTGCCCGCGCCATGGCTGCATGACTTCAGGCTGGCGGTCGATTTGGTGAAGTTGGTATTGGCGTTGATCACCCGGCATCGAATGCCTGGTTGTCGAACGTCTGAATTAGGGATGTAGGGGCACGACCGCGTCAGTCACTCGTTTGTGGCCGTACCCATCTGGTGGTGCGGTCGGCGACGGGCTGGAGCGGACGTGGCAAGACCGGCGGTTGACGCCTTGATCGTTTGGAGCCTTGGGTTCCGGCGAAAAAGGCGACCGGTGCGAGGGTCGCGGGGATGTGGTCTCTCGCCAGGCACGACTGGACGGTTGCCAAGCGTGTTGAGACGTAAGGAGGGGGCGTCCGATCAGCGTGATGACTGAAAAACGCCATAGAATTCTACGGCCGGTATCGGCCTTGCTGGAACGCCTGTTCGTTGACCGGCAGATCATCCTTCGTTCCGAAGGGCATACCCGCTATTTCCTGCTGCCGCGCCGCACGCAGATGATCAGCGTCGCCGTGTTGATGGGGCTGGTCGGCTATGTCGTCGTCGCCACCGTCGGCTATGTCGAGAAAAGCCGCATCATGATGAGCAAGGACGAGTCGGTCGAACGCTCGCAGCTTGCCTATCGAAATCTCCTGGATCAGGTCGCCAACTACCGCGAATCCATCGTTACCATCACCAAGGATCTGCGCGAGAAGCAGGCCTTCCTGCGCCAGCTTTTCGAGCAGAACGAATCGCTGAAGCAGAATCTGAACACGGCCGAGAGCCAGTTGAAGCAGACCGAGACCGAGCGCAAGCAGATCGTCGAGGGGCGCATGGCGATGCGCGACCAGATGATGGCGCTCGAGAACGAGGTCAAGAATATGAACTCGCAGAATGTTGGCCTGGAAAAGCACATGGCCATGCTGCGGGGCAAGCTGTCGGACGCGGAAGCGGCTGCAGCCAATCTCGACCAGACCCGCAGCCAGCAGGCGGCGATGATCCTCGATTTGCGCAAGCGCCTGGCGCTTGAACAGACCAGGACCGAGCGGATGGATTTCGAGATGGCCTCGATGCGCCAGGATCTGCAGAAGGCGATGAGTGACCGTGGCGAGATCGTCGGCGAGAAAGAGACGCTGCACACCAGCATCGAGCAGCTGGAACGGCAGATCGCCGAGATGAAGATCGCGCATCACGAGGCGCTGCGGCGCTTCGCGGAGCGGACGCTGGAACGCATCGCCTTCGCCGAGGATCTGATCGCCAAGACCGGCGTGCCGGTGTTCGATCTGCTGCCCGGGCCGCCGCCGCCGCCGCCGCCGCCGCGCGAACTGGCGAAAGGTCCGCAGGGCGGTCCGTTCGTTCCCTATCGCGAGGAAAGCGGCATCGCCGCTACGCGCGGGGAAAGCCTGTCGCGTGCCGGCCTAAGGGCTGTGTCCCTGGAGCATCTCGAGGCCTCCATCGAGGCGCAGATGGACCGGTGGGAGCATGTGCAGAATATCCTGGTGGCCATCCCCTTCGCGGCGCCGATGACGGAATATGCGCTCAGCAGCGGTTTCGGCCCGCGCAGCGACCCGTTCAGCCGGCGGCCGGCCCGTCATGAAGGGCTTGATTTCACGGCGCCTTACAAGAGCGATATCCTGGTTACGGCACCTGGCATTGTGCGACATGCCGGGTGGCGCAGCCAGTATGGACGGCTGGTTGAAGTGGACCATGGCAACGGTCTTTCGACACGATATGCGCATCTGGCAAAAGTCACCGTCAAGGTGGGGGAAAAGGTTGAATTCGGCGATGTCATCGGGCTGCTCGGATCATCGGGACGTAGTACGGGACCGCACCTGCACTATGAAATTCTGGTGAACGGACGGCCTTACGATCCCCTCAAATTCATCAAGGCTGGTCAACATGTTCTCAAGAGCCAATAAATCGGCGAAAGGCGCGGATCGTCCCGTCATGCCGTCGATCATCAGCGCCAATCTGCGCATTACCGGCAATCTGGAAAGCGAAGGCGACATCCAGATCGACGGTGTCGTGGAGGGCGATATCCGCTCATCCAGCCTGACGGTCAGCGACAGCGCCACGGTACGCGGCGCCATTGAGGCTGATACGGTCGCCATCGCCGGCAGCGTTACCGGGCAGATCAAGGCCAAGACCGTCACACTGCAGCGCACGGCCCGCGTCATCGCCGATATCGTGCAGGAATCGCTGTCGATTGAGCCGGGCGCCTATTTCGAAGGCAATACAAGGCGCATCGCGCAAGAAGCGCCACGCAAGCTGGAACAGCCGAAGCTGGAGCAACCCCAGCCGGGAAAGTCGCTTAGCGGTCCAGCTGGCGGTACTTCGGAGTCCGTCCGTCCTGCCCTGACGAATGGGGCTGCACCCAACGGCGCCGCGCCCAACGGGCTGGGCACGGAAGACAAGACCGGGCCGGGCCAACTGCGCGTCTGAGGATAGGACACACGCCCCTGCTTTCCGGCCAGGGCGTTTAGAAGATTGCGGGCGGGGGGCAAACCCCGCCCGTTTTCTTTAGGCCCCGCCCGTTTTCGTCAGACCTCGCCCGCTTTCGTCAGGGCCTCGAGGAAGGTCGCCTGATCGACATTGCCGCCGGAGCAGACCACGGCCACGGTCTTGCCCGTCATGTCGATCTTGCCGGTGACGGCGGCGGCCAGCGCCACCGCGCCGCCGGGCTCGGCCACCAGCTTCAGATAGCGGAAGGCATGCGCCATGCCGATCTGCGCCTCGGCGTCGCTGACCACGAGGCCGGCCTTCAGCAGCTTGCGGTTCAGCTCGAAGGTGATCTCGCCCGGCTTTTCCGCCAGCAGCGCATCGCAGATCGAGCGGTTCGACATGTCGTTGGCGATCCGGCTACCGCTGGCCAGCGAGCGGGCGGTGTCGTCGAAGCCGGTCGGCTCCACGGCATAGACCGGCACGCCCGGCAGCTTTTCCGACAGCGCCAGCGCGGTGCCGGAGACCAGCCCGCCGCCGCCGCAGCACACCAGCACCGCGTCCAGCATGGCGCCCAGCTCGGCGGCTTGTTCGGCGATTTCCAGACCGATGGTGCCCTGGCCGGCGATCACGCCGGCATCGTCATAGGGGCGCACGATGGTGGCGCCACGCTCGGCGGCGATGCGGGCGCCGATCTCCTCCCGGTTCTCGCCGAAACGGTCGTAGGTTATGACCTCGGCGCCATAGGCCCTGGTGTTGGCAATCTTGATGGCGGGCGCGTCGGCCGGCATGACGATGACCGCCGGCAGGCCGAGCATGGCGGCGGCGCAGGCCACACCCTGCGCATGATTGCCCGAGGAATAGGCGACCACGCCGGCCTTGCGCTGTGCCTCCGGGATCATCGAGATGCGGTTGAAGGCGCCGCGGAATTTGAAGCTGCCGGTCTTCTGCAGCATTTCCGGCTTCACCAGCAGCCGGCCGCCCAGCTTGGCATTCAGCAGCGGCGCTTCCAGCAGCGGCGTGCGCACGGCATGGCCCTTGATGCGCCCGGCGGCGGCCAGCACATCATCGAAGCGCGGCGGGGTGCTGTTGGTCAGGGATGCCATGTCTCGTCTCCGGAAGGTGATGTTGGGATGGCTTTGTCTTGCGCCGGAAACGGGGATCGGTCAAGGGGACTGCGCCACCGGGCCGGGGGGCCTGCTCCGCTGGCCATTGCCGGACGGACGGGAACGGCGCATGTTGCGTGCGGCCTGTCCCGATACCGGTTGAACCCTGCGGTTGCGGTCTGTGGGATGCCGATCTTTCCCGTCAACATGCTTCCTTTGTGGAGACGATTTCCATGACATCCCGTGCCTGGCTCTGGTCGCTGGTCGTTGCTGCGCTGCTGCTTCTGTCGCCCGGTGCCTGGGCGCAGGGAAAGCAGGATTTCACGGTGGAAAACCAGACCGGCTATGACATCAGCCATGTCTATGTCTCGCCCTCCGATTCGGAGAATTGGGGCGAGGATATCCTCGGCCAGGACGTTCTGGAGGACAAGGCGGCGGTCGATATCGAGTTCGACCGGGCTGATACGGCCTGCAAATGGGACCTCATGGTCACCTATGCCGATGACGATTCGAATGCCTTCTGGCGGGACATCGATCTGTGCACGGTTTCGGTCATAACCATTCGCTATAACCGGAAGACCGATAAGAGCACCGCCAGCTTCAGATAGGCGGCTGGCGCGGGGTGCTGGGCGGCCGGTTCAACCGCCGCTCAGCGCCGTTTCGGCCAGTTCGCGGAACTGTCGCATCGCGGTGCGGTAGGGGCCGGGGCCATGGCTGATGCGGGCGACGCCGAGATCCCCGAGCGTGCGTGCCGGCGGCGCGCCATCCAGCAGCATCACGTTCACCGGTAACGCCGTCTCGCGGCACAGCGTGCCGATGCTGTCGGCATCAACAAGGCCGGGGGCGAAGAAGCCACTGGCCCCGGCCGCCGCATAGGCTTGCGCGCGTTCCAGTGCCGCCGGCAGCAGGGCCGGATGGCGGGTGCGGTCGCTCTCGCGCAGGAACAGGTCGGTGCGGGCGTTGATGAACAGCGGAATTCCGGCCTGCTCCGCCGCCTGGCGGATGGCGGAGAGGCGGGCGGATTGCGCGGCGATGTCGTAAAGACCGTCGCCGCCCACGATGCGATCCTCGACATTCATGCCGATGGCGCCGGTTCCGATAAGGCGTCGCGTCGAGGCCGACACGTCTTCCGGCGTCGTGCCGTAGGCGCCTTCGAAATCGACGGACACCGGCACCGCGACATTGCTGACGATCCGCTGCACGATGGTCAGCAGCAGGTCGAGCGGTATCTTCTCGCCATCGCCATAGCCATGGGCGGCGGCGACCGACCAGCTGCCGGTGGCGACGGCTTTCGCGCCGGCCTCCTCGGCGGCCTTCGCAGTGCCGGCATCCCAGATATTGTAGAGGATCAGCGGCGCGCCCTTCTCATGCAGGCTGGCGAAGCTCCGGGCTTTCTCGATCTGGTTCATGCGATGTGCCTCCTTCGGATGCGCGGCTGTTCATGCGGTTTTCGTGACGCAGCAGCCAGCGCTTGCGCCACAGGCCGCCGCCATAGCCGGTAAGGCTGCCATCCGCGCCGATGATGCGGTGGCAGGGAATGACGATGGCGATCTGGTTGGCGCCGTTCGCCTGGGCAATGGCGCGGATCGCGGCGGGCCGCCCGAGATCGCGGGCAAGCGCGCCATAGCTCAGCGTCTCGCCTGGGGCCATGGCGCGCAGCCTTTCCCAGACCGACCGCTGGAAAGGCGTGCCGTGCGCCGCCAGCCTTGTGTCGAAGCGGGCCGTCTGGCCAGCGAAATAACTGTCAAGTTCGGTCGCGATCTGGTCGATCGGCGCGCAGCGGCCGATGGCGATGGCGGAGCGGGTATTCTCTTGAATCTTGCGGATTTCGGCGGGCAGCGCCGGACGGTCGGCGAATTCCAGCAGATGTAGCGCCAGCCTGTCCGCGATGGCCAGCATCGGACCGATGGGGGTGTCGATCCAGTCCGCCTTCAGCAGATCGCGCGTCTGCAGATGTTTCGGTGCGGCGCCGAACAGGCGGGTTATGGCGGCGCGGAAGCCGCTGCCCGATTCGTAACCGGCATCAAGTTGCGCATCGATGACGCTGGTACCGGCGGTCAGCGTTTCCGCAGCCTGGCCAAGCCGGCGCAGCCGCGCCAGCTCCAGAAAGCTGACGCCGAAGCGGCGCTTGAACTGCCGGCGTACCGTCGATGGATCATAGCCCCGCTCGATCAGATCACGCTCGCCCCAGCGCCGCTCGGGCTCCTGTTCCAGGAGATCGATCAGGGCGCTGACCGCTGGTTCCGGTTCCCGCCCGGTCGAAAGCGGCCGGCAGCGCAGGCAGGGACGGAAGCCAGCCTCCAGGCATTCGGCGGTGGTTTCGAAGAAGATGACATGCGCGCGCTTCGGCTTGCGGGCCGGGCAGGTCAGCCGGCAGAAGATACCGGTGGTTCTGACCGCAACATAGGCGAGGCCGTCATAAGCGGCGTCGCGGGCGAGCAGCGCGGCATAGAGCGTATCATCGGAGGGGCGTTCGAGCAGCATGCAAGGAGGCTAGCACCGCCGGCTTTCCGGTGCCGCCGAAAATCGGGCGGTTATTCCCGCTGCGTCCGCACGGCGGAGAGCAGGGCGCCGATCGCCTCCAGGCAGGGCGGTTCGGTCAGGGCAGGGGCATGGCCGACGCCGGCCAGGGTCAGGCTGAGGCATGACGGATGTTCCCGGGTCATGCGTTCGAATGTCGGCCCGGTCAGGATGCGTGACACGCCGCCGCGCACCACCAGCAGCGGGAAGGGCTTCAGGCCGCCGAACAGTGCCCACAGATCGTAGCCATCCGCCGCGCCCCTGGCGAAAGGCAGGGCGATGGCGGGATCCCAGTCCAGATGCAGCATTCCGTCCGTGCCGGGCACGAAGGTCGCCTCGGCGAATTCCCGCCATTGCTGCGGGGTGGTGAAGGACAGGTCGGGCATCAGCCCCTGCAGCCAGGCGATGGCGCTTTCCCAGTCGGGTACAGGATGATCCTGGCCGACATAGCGCAGGATCGCGCCGCTCTCGCCTTCGGTGACGTCCGGCCCGATATCGTTCAGCACCGCGCCGGCCAGCCGGGAAGGGGCCATGGCGCCCAGCGCCATGGCGATGGCGCCGCCCAGAGAGGTTCCGATGGCGACGATCCGGTGCAGCCCGGCGACGTCCAGCAGGTGGCGGATATCCTCGACGATGCGGGCGGGTGCGTAATCGTGCCAGTCGGAACAGCGGCCAGAGCGGCCGCGCCCGCGATAATCCGGCACGACGACCCGATGGCCGCGTACCGTCAGGTGCCGGGCGAGGCCATCGAAATCCTTCGAATTGCGCGCCAGGCCGGGCAGGCACAGAACGGCCGGCCGGTCGCCTGTCCTGGCCGGCGCATAGTCGCGGAAATAAAGCCGGACTCCGTCACTGGCGGAAAAGACGCACCCCCGATAGGCCGCCGGATCGCCGGTCACGCCGTCCCGCCGCGCCTATTCCGGCGCCCGCTCGAAATCGGCTGCCAGGCTGTTATGCAGGGTCGGGTGCGGCAGCAACGCCGCATCGCGCTGCAGATTGTCGAGCCGCACGCCGCAGGCGATCACGCACCAGACATGCAGGGTGCGGTCCTTCGTGGTGTCGGTCGGATGCAGCTGCAGCCGGGTGCGATAGACATAGAGATTCTCCAGCACGCGCTGCACGTAATTGCGTGTCTCGGAGAACGGGATCAGCTCGATCCAGTCCACGATGTCGATATCGCCGCGCCTTGGGTCGCCGATCTCGCGCAGCCAGCGGCTGGCCCGGCTGGGGCCGGCATTGTAGGCGGCGATAGCGGCCGGATAGAAACCGTCGTAATTGTCCAGCAGATCAACCATGTAGCGGCTGCCCAGCGCGACGTTGAAGTCGGGATCCTCGGTCAGCTTTGCCGGTGCATAGGTCAGGTTTTCCTGGCGGGCGACCTGCCGGGCGGTGGCTGGCATCAGCTGCATCAGCCCGCGCGCACCGGCGCGGCTGACCGCCTGGCTGTCGAAATTGCTCTCCTGGCGGATCAGCGAGAGGATAAGCGTCTGTTTGGGGTGCCCCTCGGCGATCCGGCCCGGAACCGGATAGCCGGCTTCGATCAGCTGCAACCCGTCCTGGGCGAACTGCCGGGCAAGCCGGACGCCGACATCGGGATTGCCGTTGGCCTGTCCGAGGTCGGCCACCAGCTGCCGCTGCCCGGCGCTGTCGGCCTGGCGCGCCACCGCGTCGAGGAAGATGGAGAGCAGCTTCGGCTGGTCGATCTCGCTCAGCCGGCGCACCAGCCGCACCAGTTCCAGCTTTTCGAAGGCGGCGATCTCGGCAGCGTCGGGGATCGGGTCGACGGGCAGGGCCGGCAGCGGGCCTTCCAGCCGCGCGGCGGCCAGCTGGCCGTAGAAGGTGGTGATGTGTGCGCTGGCCTCGCCATACCAGCGTGCGGCCTCCTCGCGGCGATTCAGCGCCTCAGCGGCGCGGCCGGCCCAATAGGCGGCGCGGCCACGGCTGATCGGGGTGGAAACCCCGTCATGCATGCGGGTGAAGTGGGTGAGCGCGTCCTTCTTGTCTTCCAGGAAGCGCAGCGCGGTCCAGCCGGCCAGGAACTCGCCCTCGGCGAACACGATGCCGCTCTTGGCGCCGTGGCGGCTGGCCAGCTTGTAGGCATCGCTGATGTGTCCCGCGTTCAGCGCCTCGCGGAAATGATAGGCGCGCTCGCGCCACCAATAGCCGGCATTGTCCGGGTCGGCCGGGGCCTGCACCAGCAGTTCCCGCGCCTCGTCTGTACGGCCCTTCATACGGCGCCAGCGGATGCGCTCGTACAACAGCGCCGGATCGTCCTGCAGCGCCTTCGGCACCGCGTTGATGGCGGCATCGACGCCGGGGCTCAGATCGCGCAGCCGCATGCGCGCGACGGCCAGCGCGCGCAGGTCGGCCGGCACCAGCGGCAGCATGCGTTCGGCGCTGGTCAGATGACCCTCCCACAGCAGCCAGTCCAGCCGGCTTGCGTGGTCCTGGGCGCGCAGCAGCCCGGCATAAGCCTTCAGGAAATCGGTCTCGGCGCTTCTGCCGAACACGCTGCGCCGCCAGACAGTGCGGGCGAGGCCGGTCAGCTTCTCGGTATGACCGCTTGCCTTCAGTGCCGCCAGCTGGCGTAGCCGTCCATCCTGCGTCAGCGGCGGGAATTCCGCGAACCACAGGGACACCGCCGTTGCGGGCAGGGTCTCCGGCATCTTCTGTTCGCCGCGCAGGCGCAGCGTGTTGCGATGCGGCCAGTCCGGATGGGCGTGCAGGAAGGCGGTGATCTCGGCGAAGGTGGCGTTGCTGTCGGGCCGCGTCAGGTCCATCCAGTCCAGCGCCTTGTCCAGCAGCGCGTCTTTTCCCCTGGCGGCGGTCGCGCGCGCCTCGGTCCATTTATCGGCCTGCGCCGCTGCGAAAACCCTGGTGTAGATATCCTTCTGGGCAGGCTTCAGCGCATCGGCAGCCGAAGCCGGCGCGCCAGCAACCAGTCCGCTCGCCAGGGCAAACAGACACATAACCAGAATCGTCAGGCGGATAGGCATGCCGGCCCCTTCACTGTCTTAACGGTCGTGACCCAAGCCGCGATCGGCTGATTTGTGGCGCGCCTTCTATCGCTCCAATCCTAACGTTTTCTTGGGTTTACAACAAGCCGTCACGGATTTGCCGGGGTGTGCGGTGCTGGCGTAGGAACGCGCGCGGATTTATTGAGGTGCCGGGGCCCGTGCCAGCGACGCTTGCGGGCCGGGCGGCCGGGCGCTATGGTCTTCGGCCTTTCGCAGCGTGCGGAAGGGCCGGGCCGCGACGGCCCGATGCATCAAACAGCCAGAGGGAGTCTCGTCATGGCCAAGCCGCAGTTCAGCGGTGCCATCACCGCCTTGATCACGCCGTTCGCAAACGGGGCGGTGGACGAGAAAAAATTCCAGGCTTTCGTGGACTGGCAGATCAACGAAGGCATCAACGGCGTCGTGCCCTGTGGCACCACGGGCGAATCGCCGACGCTGAGCCATGCGGAGCACAACCGGGTTACCGCGCTGTGCGTTGAGGTCGCCAAGGGGCGCGTGCCGGTGATTGCCGGTACCGGCTCGAACTCGACCGCCGAGGCGATCAGCTTGACGCAGCATGCCCAGAAGGCGGGTGCCGATGCGGCGCTGCTGGTGACGCCCTATTACAACAGGCCGACCCAGGCCGGTCTGATCGCCCATTACAAGGCGATCCACGATGCGACCGACATTCCGATCATCATCTACAACATTCCCGGCCGCTCGGTCGTGGACATGAAGGTGGAGACGATGGCGGAACTGGCGAAGCTGCCACGCATCGTCGGCGTGAAGGACGCGACCAACGATCTGACCCGGCCGGTCACCACGCGTCTTGCCATCGATGCCGATTTCGTCCAGCTCTCCGGCGAGGACGGCACCCAGGTCGCCTATCTGGGGCAGGGCGGGCATGGCTGCATCTCGGTCACGTCCAATGTGGCGCCCCGGCTGGTGTCGGAAATGCATGCCGCCTGGAAGGCCGGCGACCGCGCCACCGTGCAGAAGCTGAACGATCGGCTGATGCCGCTGCACGAGGCGCTGTTCTGCGAATCCAGCCCCGGCCCGGTGAAATATGCCGCGGCGCTGCTGGGCAAGTCGGATGCCGGGACGCGCTTGCCGCTGACCGAAATCGCGGCCTCCAGCAAGGCACGGGTGGAAGCGGCAATGAAAAGCGCCGGCCTCATTAACTAACGGATACGGATGCTAAAGCGGGGTTATCGCCATGACGGGCGACAAGGCCGCCCGGTATCGGATCGTTGCCGATAACCGCCGGGCGCGGCACGACTATTTTATCGAGGATACGCTCGAGGTTGGCATCATGCTGCTGGGCACGGAGGTGAAAGCCCTCCGTGCCGGCCGCGCCAGCATCGGCGAATCCTTTGCCGGGCCGAAGGCGGGCGAACTGTATCTGTTCAACGCCCACATCCCGGAATACGGGCAGGCGGCAAACCAGATGAATCACGAGCCGCGGCGCATGCGCAAGCTGCTGGTGCACAAGCGCGAGCTGGCAAAGCTGCTGGGCCAGGTCAAGCGCGAGGGTGTTACGCTGGTGCCGTTGCAGATGTATTTCAACGACCGTGGCATCGCCAAGCTGCAGCTCGGCCTGGCCAAGGGCAAGAAGCTGGTGGACAAGCGCGAGACCGCGAAGAAGCGCGACTGGCAGCGCGACAAGGCCCGGCTGCTGCGCGCCAAGGGCTGAGGGTCAGCCCGCCGGCTTATCCTGCCGTCCGGCGGTCGATCCAGTCGCGCATCCTGTAATAGCTGCCGACGATGGGCAGGAACCAGGGATTGCCGCCATAGAGCGGCACGGTCGGCATTGGCAGCGCCTCGTAGGCACTGGGGCTGTTGGCATGGCCCAGAATATTCAGCGCCGTGCGATGGCCGAGATGCGTCATCATCACCACGCCGCTGCCATTGCAGCCCAGCGCGTAATGCAGGCCGGCCTGCCGGCCCATATGCGGCAGCCTGTCGAAGGTGAAGGCGACATTGCCGGTCCAGGCATGGGTGATCTTCACGCCGCGTACCTGCGGGAAGCGGTCGCACATGAAGCCATAGAGGATCGGCGCGCTCTCGGTCGGTGTCGCCTGGCCGAATTTGGCGCGGCCGCCGAAGATGATGCGTTTGCCGTCCGGCGAGGGGCGGTAATAGCACAGCACCCGCTTCGATTCGGAGATCATGCGCAGTTTTGGGAACAGCGCGCGGACGCGTTCTTCGCCCAGCTCCTCGGTGGCGATGATGAAGCTGCCGACCGGGACCAGCCGGCGTTTCTGCCAGGGTGTGGCGTCGCCGGTATAGCCATTGGTGGCGATCACTACCTCCTTCGCCTTCAGCTCGCCCTTCGAGGTGCTCAGCCGGAAGCTGCCGGGGGCGCCGTCGATGCGGCCGACCCGCGCGCCGGCGCAGAGCCGGGCACCGGCCTTGTGCGCGGCCTCCAGCATGCCCTTGTGCAGCAAGGCGGGATGCACGCCGCCGGCGCGCTGCACCACCATGCCGCCATGATAGAAATCACTGGCGATTTCCTCGTGCTGGCGGTCGCGCGGAACCATGTAGGCCTCCGACTCGGCCAGCCGGTTCAGCGCCTCCACGCGCTTCGCCTGCGCCTCGTAAGCCGCTGGCGTGTGCGCGCCGACAAAGCGGCCGGTCCTGGCGTAGAAGCAGTCGATCCCCTCGCGCGTGATCAGATTTTCCAGATGCGCATAGGCCGCGCCGGCCTCGGCCAGCATCGCGCGGGTGGCATCGTCCTCCATGGTGCGGCCCTTGCCGACATTCACGCCGCCCGAGACCATGCCGCCATTGCGGGAGCTGGCGCCCCAGCCCAGATCCTCGGCCTCCAGCACCGTGACATCGGTGCCGTTGCGCGCCAGTTCCAGCGCCGTGGACAGGCCGGCATAGCCGCCGCCGACGATGGCGACATCGGTGGCGCCAGGCAGGGTGCTGGCCAATGCGGCGGTCGGCCTTGCGGCTTCCCACCAGTAGGGTTCGGCCTTGAAGCTGTCCGCGAAGATATCGGCGGTCATGAAGCGCTCCTGTCTGTCCTGTTAGTCTTAGTTACAACATCATCACGGCGATGCGGACGCGATACAAGGGTAGCCTTTTTGGCGCCGGCTTTCCGCAGGGCTGTCGCCAGCGGGAGGCCGCCCTGCGCACGGGTGTCTGGCCTGCGCGGCCAATCCCTTGCAGGATGGCCGGCACGCAATGCGGCGGAACGGGGGAGGGAACGTGTCGCGACGGCAAGCCTATCTGCTGCTGGCCCTGGCGGCGCTGTTCTGGGCCGCCAACCCGGCGCTGGGGCGTTTCCTGGTGGACAGCGTGCCGCCCATCAGCCTGTCCTTCTGGCGCTGGACCGGGGCGTTGATCGTCATGACGCCGCTGGCGTTGCCGGCCTTGTGGAAGCAGCGCGCGACCCTGCGTCAGGACTGGCTGGCGGTACTGGTGCTGGGCTTCCTGTCGGTCGCCGGTTTCACCACCCTGGTCTATGTCGGGCTGCGCTATACCACCGCCACCAACCTGTCGCTGCTGAACGCCACCATGCCGGTGATGATCCTGATTGTTGCCCGGCTGCTGCTGGGGCATGTCATCGGCAGGCAGCGGCTGATCGGGGTGGCGGTGTGCCTGGCCGGTGTCGTGCTGATTGTCGGGCAGGGCAGCCTGGCGACGCTGCTGGCGGTCCAGGTCAATCCCGGCGATCCGATCATCCTGGCGGCGATGCTGTGCTGGGCGGCCTATTCGGTGCTGCTGGCGCGGATGAAGCCGCGCCTGCCGATGCTGCCCTTCCAGCTTGCCGCCTTCGCCGCCGGCTGGTTCTTTCTCGGTCTTGGCTTCGCCTGGGAGGTCGCGGCGGGCACGGCCTGGTGGCCGACGCTGGATGTGGGATGGGTGCCGCTGGTCAGCCTTGTCTTCCTGGCGGTGTTCCCTTCGGTGTTGGCCTTCCTGTTCTGGCAGAAGGGCATCGAAGCGACCTCGCCGGGCACGGCGGGCTATTTCATCTATCTGGTGCCGGTGTTCGGCACGCTGCTGGCGGTCGTCACGCTGGGGGAACGGCTCTACTGGTACCATTTCGCCGGCATGGTGGCGATCTTCGCCGGCATCTGGCTGGCGCAGCGCGTTACAGGGCGAACCGGCTGAGAGTCATGCCGCTGAGGTCATGGTCCGGCGTGCGTCCGGCGACGAGATCCGCAATCACCTGCGCGGAGCCGCAGGCATAGGTCCAGCCATAGGTGCCATGGCCGGTATTCAGCAGCAGGTTCGGCACTTTGCAGCTACCCAGGATCGGCAGCCCGTCCGGCGTCAGCGGGCGCAACCCGCACCAGAACTCGGCCCGCCCGCCATCAATGCCGGGGAACAGCGACAGGCCGGCCTCCAGCACCTGCCGGGCGCGCGGCTGCTCCAGCGTCAGATCGTACCCGGCGATATCGGCCATGCCGGCGATGCGCAGCCGGTCGCCCAGCCGGCTCATAGCCACCTTCTTCTCGGCGATATAGAGGCTGATCTTTGGCGCGCTGTTGCTGTCGCCGACCGGGCCCCCCACCGGCACGGTCGCGGAATAGCCCTTCACCGGATAGACCGGCAGCGACAGGCCAAGCTTGCGAGCCAGTTGCGGCGAATGGCTGCCGAGCGCCAGCACGAACAGTTCGCCGCCGATCTCGCCCTTGTTGGTGCGCACCGAGAGAATCTCGCCCTTATGCATCTCGACATCGCGGATATCTTGGCCATAGCGGAAATCCACGCCCAGCGCCGCACAGCGGTCGGCGAGGCCGCGTGCGAATAGATGCGCGTCGCCGCTCTCGTCGGTTGGCAGGTGCAGGCAGGCGGCAAGCCGGCCGCGCACCGGTTCCAGTGCCGGTTCCAGGGCGATCGCCTCCTCGGCCGATAGCCGGCGTGCCGGAATCTCCGCGCGCTGCAGGATGGCCTCGAAATCGGCAAGGTCGGCGACGGTTTCCGGCGTGGTGCAGAGCTTCAGGATGCCCTTTTCCAGCTGGTCGTAGGCAAGGCCGGTCTCTTGCTTCACCCCGGCCAGCATCGTCTGGCTGTACTGGCCGAATTCCAGCATCCGGCGGAAGGTGGTCTCGAATCTGTCGCGCCGGCATTCGGCAAGGAAGCGCAGCCCCCACAACCATTGCCGGTGGTCGGCTTTCAGGCGGAACCGCATCGGGCTGTCGGCCCGGCGCATCCAGTCCAGCATCTGGCCGGGCACGCCGGGTGCGGCCCAGGGGCCGGACAGCGCGGCGGCGATCTGTGCCGCGTTGGCGAAGCTGGCCTCCAGCGCCGGCCCCGGCTGGCGGTCGATGACCGTGACCTTGTGGCCGTCGCGCGCCAGCCGGTAGGCGGTGGTGACGCCGACGATGCCGGCGCCCAGGACAACGATACCCATCGTTCAGCCTTTCGCGGTCAGGCCGCCGCGGATCGCCGGAATCAGCAGCGACAGCACGAACAGGGTCGCGGCGGCGACCACGATGGCCGGGCCGGTCGGCAGGTCGAAGCGCAGCGAGGCGGTCAGCCCGATCACCACGGCCAGCATGCCGATCAGGCTGGCATAGAGCGCCATGCGTTCCGGCGTGCGGGCGAAGGAGCGGGCGGCCGCCGCCGGGATGATCAGCAGCGAGGTGATGAGCAGCATGCCGATGATCTTCATGGCGATCGCCACGGTAATCGCCAGCAGCAGCACGAAGCCCAGCTTCACGCGCTCCACCGGCACGCCCTCGACGCGGGCCATCTCCTCATGCACCGTCATCGACAGCAGGGGGCGCCACAGCCAGATCATCAGCCCCATGACCACGGCGCCGCCGGCATAGATCGTCGCCACATCGCGCCAGCCGACCGCCAGGATATCGCCGAACAGGTAGCCCAGCAGATCGACCCTGAGCGTGCTGAGGAAGGCAATGGTGACGAGGCCGAGCGACAGCGCGGTATGCGACAGGATGCCCAGCAGCGTATCGCCGGGCAGTTTCTGCTGGCGTTGCCAGACCGGCAGCAGCAGGGCGATGGCGATGCAGCTGGCGAAGATTCCGAGCGTCAGGTCGATGCCCAGCACGAAGCCCAGCGCCACGCCGAGCAGCGCCGAATGCGCCAGCGTGTCGCCGAAGAAGGCCATGCGCCGCCAGACGATGAAGGAGCCGAGCGGACCGGCAAGCGCCGCAACGCCGAGGCCGCCCAGCAGCGCGCGCAGGAAGAATTCATCCATGATGGTGATGATGCCCGTGCGGGTGATCGCTGGCCGCCTGCTCGACAGTGCTGTCCTCGTGCAGCGGCACCACGCCGCCGCCCGGCGTGTGGTGATGGTCGTGATGATGCTGATAGACCGCCAGCGCCTGCGCCGCCCTCGGTCCGAACAGCGACAGATAGGCGGGGTCGCGGCTGACATCCTCGGGATGGCCGGTGCAGCAGATATGGCCGTTCAGGCAGATCACCCGGTCGGTCGCCGCCATGACGAGATGCAGATCGTGCGACACCATCAGCACGGCGCAGCCGCGGTCGCGCCTGATCCGGCCGATCAGCTCGTACAGCTCGACCTGGCCATTGACGTCCACGCCCTGTGCCGGTTCGTCCAGCATCAGCAGGTCCGGCTGGTTCAGCAGGGCGCGGGCCAGCAGCGCGCGCTGGGTCTCGCCACCGGACAGGCCCTGCATCGGCCGGTCGGCCAGATGCGCGATGCCGGTGTCCTGCATCGCCTGCCGGCGGGCGGCGGCGTTTGCATTGCGCGACAATCCCAGAAACCGCTCCAGCGTGATCGGCAATGTCGGGTCGATGGCAAGGCGCTGCGGCATATAGCCGATGCGCAGGCTGGGGCGGCGCGTCACACTGCCGTCCTGTACGGCGATGAGACCCAGCAAGGCGCGCAGCAATGTCGTCTTGCCGGAGCCGTTGGGGCCGATAATGCAGACGATCTCGCCAGCACTCAGCGTGAGGTCCACATGGTCGAGCACCGGAACGTCGCCGCGCCGGACGGTGATGCTGCTGGCCTCGATCAGCGCGGGGAGGGCGGCAGCGGAAGAGTCAGCCTGCATGGTTGGCATTGCATTTCGGGCACAGGCCGGAAACCTCGACGGTGATCCGCTCGATGGTGAAGCCAATCTTGCGGGCATGTTCGCCGATGGCGCGCCGGATCGCCGGATCGTCGATCTCCGCCGCGTTGCCGCATTGCGTGCAGATCAGGAACTGGCCGTTATGCTCGCTGTCAGGGTGCGGGCAGCCGACATAGGCGTTCATCGATTCGATACGGTGGACCAGCCGGTGCTTCAGCAGGAAATCCAGCGCGCGATAGACCGTGGGCGGGGCTGCCGGGCGGCCATCCTCGCCGGCGCTGTCCTCGCGCTGCAGTTTCGCCAACACATCATAGGCACCGATGGGTTCATGGCTGCGCCAGACCAGCTCCAGCACCTGCCGGCGTAGCGGCGTCAGCCGGGCATTGCGCCCGGCGCAGATATCCTCGGCAGCGGCCAGCGCCTGATCCACGCAATGCGCATGATCGTGCCGTTCCGACGGGAAAAGGGCCGGGAGGCCTGCATTCTCTGCGGTTTTCGTTGCAGCAATCATGGATTTCGTTTCCGTCATCCGGATTTCCCGTTGCACTGTTCGGTAATGTTACTTTATAACATCACCTGATTTTCGAGTCGATAGCGGCTCATCATGCCGGTTTCGTGCATTAGGAGCATTCCCATGTCCGCTTGTCACGCTTTGAGGCGTCCCCTGCATCTGCTTGCCGGTGCGGGTCTGCTGCTGTTCGCCGCGCTCGGTTCCGCGCAGGCGCAGCCGGCGCCGAAGGTTTTCGTCACGGTGAAGCCGGTGCATGCGCTGGTCGCCGGCGTGATGCAAGGGGTGGGAGAACCTTACCTGCTGCTGAAGGGCGGCGAATCTCCGCACAGCTACACGCTGAAACCCTCGGACGCGCGTGCCCTGTCCGAATCGGCGCTGGTGTTCTGGGTTGGCGAGTCGCTGGAGACCTTCCTGGAGCATCCGCTGGAAACGCTGGGCAAGCAGGCGCGCATCGTCGAGCTGGCCGAGGCGAAGGGCATTGAGACGCTGGAAGGCCGGGAAGGCGGCGCCTGGGAATCGCATGAGGCAGCGCATGACCACGACAAGAAACATGATCATTCGCACGACAAGAAACACGCGCACGCCGCGCATGATGGGATCGACGGCCATCTCTGGCTCGACCCGCACAATGCCGAGGCCATCGTGACCGTGGCGGCCGAGGCGCTGGCCGGGATTGATCCGGCCAATGCGGCGGCCTATCGCGACAATGCGCAGAAAATGGTCGAGCGGATCGAGGCGCTGGATGCGGAGCTGACGGCGCAGCTGGCGCCGGTGAAGGACCGGCCCTACATCGTGTTCCACGATGCCTATCAGTATTTCGAGGCGCATTACGGGCTGAAGGCGGTGGGGTCCATCACCCTGTCGCCGGAGCGCCAGCCGAGCGCGCAGCGTCTGACCGAAATCCGCAAGCGGCTGGCTGACAGCGGTGCGGCCTGCGTGTTCTCCGAGCCGCAGTTTCGGCCGGCGCTGGTCGATGTGGTGATCGAAGGCAGCACGGCAAAGCGCGGCGAACTTGACCCCATAGGTGCCGCCCTGAAGGCGGGGCCGGATTCCTATTTCGAGGTGATGCGCGGGCTGGCCACTTCGTTGCGCAACTGCCTGATGCCGCAAAGCTGAAGCGGTTTGGCCACTGGAATGTCGCTGCGGGACGGCCTATTTTAAAGCCAGCTGCCCGTTGCAAGGACACATCATGCTCAGCCGACGCCGCCTTCTGGAAACCAGCATGCTCACTGCCGTCGCGGCGCTTGTGCCGGGCTTTCTTGCCGGACGGGCCTACGCTTTCAGCGTGGAGCCGGCACCGGTACCGGTGCAGCAGCTCCGCTTGCAGGCCTGCACCGAGCAGCAGCGCCACAAGCAGCTGGTCGAGGAGGTGCTGGCGAAGCTCGATACAGCGGGCCAGTCCCTGCCGGAGCCAGAACGGCAAAGCCTGATGGCGGCCTTCGATTGCCCCTATTGCGGCTGCCGTCTGGACCCCAAATTCCCACCCATCGGCTGACGCCATGAAAGGGCTGGCAAGTTTCCTGCTGGCGCTGGCTCTCCTGGCCACAGGACTGCCGCGCACCGCCGATGCCCATCCGCATGTCTGGATCGATACCCATGCGACGCTGCGCTTCGATGCCGGCAAGCTGGTTGCCCTCGATGTCGTCTGGGTGTTCGACGATTTCTTCAGCTCGATGATGATCGAGGATTTCGCGGCGAAGGGGGGTAAGGATTTCACGCCGGAAGGGCATGGAGAGCTGGAAAGCCAGGTCATGCTGCCGATGGAGGAGTTCGGTTTCTTTACCCATCTCACAGCCGACGGCGCGGCGCTGAAGATCGAGAAGATCGCGAATTTCAAGGCCAGCATCGAGGATGGGCGGGTGATCTTCGCCTTCCGGGCGCTGTTGCCCCAGGCCGTCGATCCGCGCGTCACAGCGCTGTCGGTCGGGCTCTATGACGAAAGCTATTATGTCGAACTGCTCCTGGATGAGTGGGATCCGTTCCGTCTTGCGGGCGATGCGGTGCCCGCCTGCGCCATCGACATGACGGAGGATATGAGCCGCCCGCTCTATTACGGCGCCTTCTTTCCGCGCGTTGCCACGCTGCGCTGCACCGGGAGCTGAGTTTCATGCGCATCGCCGCCGTTTGCGGGCTGTGCCTGCTGATGCTTCTTGCCTGCGCTATTCCAGACGCGCTGGCGCAATCACCATTGGCGGGCCCGGCGGCCGCACCGGCGGGGGAGCCCGGATTCTTTTCGGGCGTGCTGGCACAGATCGCGCGCTGGCAGTCGGAATTGCATCGCGAGATGGCGGCACTGGTGCGCGCCGTGCGGCAGGGTGACGCGTTGTGGCCGGCGCTGACGTTGATCGGCGTCTCTTTCCTGTACGGCATCTTCCATGCTGCCGGACCGGGGCATGGCAAGGCCGTGATCTCCGCCTATCTGGTCGGGCATGACAGCCGCCTGAAGCGCGGCATCGCACTCGCCTTCGCCTCCTCGCTGGTGCAGGGGCTGAGCGCCATATTGCTGGTGGTGGTGCTGGCGGTGCTGCTGGGCGCGTCGCGCTTTGCCGTTGGCGAGCAGGTGCGGGTGCTGGAGATCGTCAGTTTCAGCCTCGTCATCCTGATCGGCCTGTGGCTGGCAGTGCGCGCCTGGAAGGGCGAGAGCTGCGACCATGATCATGGCATCGGGCATGGCCATCAGCATGACCATGCCCACGACCACACCCACCATCATGACCACGACCAAGACCACGAGACAGCGGCCCGGCGCGGCCTGCGGCGCTTCTGGGCGATGGCGGCGGCGGTCGGCATCCGGCCATGCAGCGGTGCCGTGCTGGTGCTGTTGTTCACGCTGGCCAACGGGATGTTCCTGCTGGGCATTGCCGCAACCTTTGCGATGGCGCTGGGCACGGCGATGACGGTCGCGGCGCTGGCCACGGCCAGCGTCTATGGCCGCAAGGCCGCGCTGGCGTTCGGCGGCGGTGCGGAGTCAGTCTGGCGCGACCGGCTGCATCGCGGCCTCGGCGTTGCCGGGTCGCTGGCGATTTCCGGCTTCGGCCTGCTGTTCCTGCTGGCGACGTTGCAGCGCGGCGGGATGTTCTGATCCCCCCATTCTGTCCTGCCGAGGCATCCGTTCCGGCATCCCTTGCGTAGAAAGGTCAATTGATCCGCAACGGGACAAGGACTGGTTGACATGAAACGCCTTCTTGCCGCCGCTGCCATCTTTCTGGCTGCGACCACTGTCGCGCGCGCCGAACCCATGGTTGAGCGCATCGATTTCGAGGTGACGCGCGGCGGCGATCCGCTGGGCTGGCAGCGTTTGCGCATTGCACGCGATGGCGACCGGGCCATTGTCGAGGTGATGATCGACTTCGAACTGAAATTCGGCCCCATTGCGCTGTACCGCTACACCCATCGCAACCGCACGGTGCTCGAGGCCGGCAAGGTGGTGAGCGTCGAGACCCGGACCAATGATGATGGCGATTATTACGCCGTCCTTGCCCGGCAGGGGGAAGGGGCTGGAGAGGGCGGTCTGACCGTCCTGGGTGTCGATGGCCGGATCATGGCGCCGACGGATATCTTCCCCTCGGATTACTGGCGCTATGCGACTGTCCGCCAGGGCCGTCTGCTGGACACGCAGAAGGGTATTCTGCGCGATGTCGAGATGACTGCGGTGGCCGGACGCGAGGGCTGTTACGATATGACCGGCGAGTTGACCATGCAGCTCTGCTACGATGACGGGCGCTGGGTCGGCGGCAGCTTCGACGGGCGTGGCAAGGAAGTGCTCTATACCCGCCGGGAGATGCCCGCCGATGCGCCCTGGAATTTCAGCCTGGAAGATGTGCCGGCGGGCGAGCCCGCCAGCCGTTATGTGATGATGGCCCAGAATGAACAGCGATAAACCTGGCGGCCGGCTGGTCTGGATCACCGGCGCCAGCTACGGGCTGGGCCGTGAAGTCGCCCTGCAGCTTGCCGCGCGTGGCGACCGGGTGGCGGTCAGCGCGCGCTCGGCGGACAAGCTGAAGGCGCTGGCGGGGGAAGCGCCGGAAGGGTGCATCCTGCCCTACGAACTGGACGTCACCGACCGGCAGGCGGTTGCCGATACCGTCGCCCGCATCGAGGCGGAGCAGGGCCCTATCGACCTGGCGCTGCTGAATGCCGGCACGCATGAGCCTATCAGCGCCGGCGATTTCAACGTCGATACGGTGCGCACGCTCGTCGAGCTGAACCTGATGGGGACGGCAAACTGCCTAGAGCCGTTGCTCTCCCGTTTCAGGGCGCGCGGGCAGGGGCACATCGCCATCGTCGCCTCGGTCGCCGGCTATCGCGGGCTGCCGACCTCTGCCGCCTATGGGGCGACCAAGGCCGGGCTCATCAATATGGCGGAATCGCTGAAGCCGGAATGCGACCGGCTGGGAATAAAGCTGCAGATCGTCAATCCCGGCTTCGTGCGCACGCCGCTGACCGACAAAAATCCGTTTCCCATGCCATTCCTGATGGAACCGGAGGATGCGGCCGCTGCGCTGATTCGCGGTCTGGACGGGAACGGTTTCGAGGTCAGCTTTCCGAAGCGTTTCACCTGGATGCTGAAATTCCTGCGCTGCCTGCCCTATGCTCTGTATTTCCCGATGATCAGCCGGGCGACCAAGCAGTGAAAGATGCCGTCGCGGCCTATGGCCGCTTTTTCGAAACCATCGCGCCAGACAGCCTGGACCGGCTGGACGGGATCGTGGCACCCGATGTCCGCTTCGTCGATCCATTCAACGACGTGACCGGCATCGAGGGGTATCGCGCGGTCTTCCGGCATATGTTCGAGACGGTGGACCAGCCGCGTTTCACCATATTGCGCACCGCCATCGACGGCGATACGGCGTTTTATCGCTGGCGGTTCAGCTTCCGCCGCAAGGGCGTGGCGGACATCTGGACCATCGAGGGGATGAGCGAGGTGCGCTTCCTGGCCAACGGTCTGGTGGCCGCGCATATCGACCATTGGGATGCAGCATCGCAGCTCTATGAGCGCCTGCCGGTCATCGGCACACTGCTGCGGTGGATCAGGCGGAAGCTGGCGGTGTAGCCTCTCACTCCGCCGCCAGGGAGGCGCTCTGCTTGCCGTTCTCGCGCAGGAAGAACAGGGTCACCTCGCCCAGCTCGATGCCGAACTTGCTGACCGTGGCGCGGTTTACCATCACCTTCTCGTCCTGGCGGAACATCCAGTCGTCGAAATGCACGCGGATCGTGCGTTCACCCACCTTCAGGTCGAAATCGTAACGCCAGTTCAGCGCCTTGCCGTAGGCGATGCCGGTTGCGGTGCCGACCACATCATCGGCCCTTCCTTCATAGCGGTGCTCGTCCAGCTTGCGGATGCGCCAGACGCGGCGGTCGGTCTCGCCATCATCATAGAGGAAATCCTCGGTGAGGACGAACTCGTCGCCTTCCTGCCGGCCTTCGATATCGACCGTGAAGCTGCGCTTCAGCGTGCCGAACCGGTCCTGGAAAATGCCCCAGGCGCGGCTCTTGCCGATGAAATACTCCTCGACGGTCAGCTTCGGCTCGGAGCCGGCGAAATCCTCAGGCTTCATGGTGCTGCATCCTCCCAGCAGAAGAGCGGCAGCCAGTAGCGTCGCTGCGGCGCGGAACATCGGTGGTCCTCCCGAAGGTGATGGGGTTCATGGCACGGTCTCGATCCGGCGTTTCACCGCCGCATGCTCGGCTGCGCCGATCGGATAGCCCCACATCAGCGCGATGGCGGCCAGCTTGAACAGGATCGGGGCAATGGCGTAGAGCGCGGCCAGGGTTGTCAGCGCGGCCGGGTCGTTCACGCTGCCGCTCGCCGCCTGAAAGCCGAACAGGTCGAGGATCGGGAAAGCGATGCCCACGGCCAGCGCCAGCGCCAGCTTCGTCGCCACGCCCCACAGCGCGAAATACAGGCCGGCGCGGTGCGCCCCGCTCTCGGCCGTGTCGATATCCACCACATCGGCCTGCATCGAGGGCGGCAGGGCGAGATCGGCACCCAGGCACAGGCCGGTCAGCACGCAGATCGCCAGGAACCCCGCCATGTCGCCCGCACCCAGAAAGGGCACCGGCGCGAAGAACAGGCAGTTCAGCAGCATCGCCATACACCAGGCGCGGTGCTTCTCCAGCTTGCGGCTGGCCGCGATCCAAACTGGTATGGAGAGAATGCCGCATCCGAAATACACCGTCAGGAACAGGCCGCTCAATTCGCCCAGTTGAAGCACCTGGGCCGCGAATAAAAGTACAAGTGTTGCCGGCAGGCCGTTTGCGATGCCATTCAGCAGATAGGCCACGATCAGCCGGCGGAAGGGTCTGTTCGCGGCCAGCACCCTGATTGCCAGCCTCCAGTTACTTGTACGCGGCGCGGGGCGCGGCGGTTCACCCACGGCGGCACAGGCCAGAAGGATGGTCAGCGGCAGGGCGATCAGCAGGGTGAGAGCAAGCACCTTGAGCACAGCGGCGTTGCCGCCCTCGACCAGCGCCGGCAGGCCGGCGGCGATCAGTGTTCCCAGCACGACGAACAGCTCGCGCGAGGCGGTGATGCGGGAACGTTCATGATAATCGGGCGACAGCTCCGCCCCCCAGGCGGAATGCGGCAGGGAGATCATCGTCCAGCCGAGATAGAGCAGCATCGACCAGCCCAGCAGATGCGCGATGCCGGCACCCTGCGGCGGCACGAACAGCATCCACATGGCGAGCAGCGTGACCGGCAGGCCGGCGATCATCCAGGGACGGCGGCGGCCCCATCGGCTGACGGTGCGGTCGCTGAGCACGCCGATCGCCGGGTCGGTTACCCCATCCCACAGCCGGGCCAGCAGCAGCACCGCGCCCACCGCCGTGAGGTTCAGCCCCAGATCGGCGGCGTAGAAGGTCGGCAGGTAGATGAACAGCGGCAATCCCAGCGCCGCCATCGGCAGGCCGGGCAGACCATAGGCGGCCAGCAGCCGGCGCGCGAGGGGCCGATGATCGGGGAGGGATTGCTCCATGCGCTAGCGTTTGAAGGCGATCTGGCGCACGTCGATGCTGCCGGACCGGAACCCGCCCTCGCAATAGTGCAGATAGAATTCCCACATGCGCTGGAAACGCTCGTCGAAGCCCAGTTCACGGATGTCCGGCCAGGCGGTCTTGAAGGCGTCGCTCCAGTGGCGCAGCGTACGGGCATAATCCAGCCCGAAGCCGTCATCCTGGGTCAGCACCATGCCGGCATCGCGCACCAGCCCGCGCAGGATGCTGTCTGACGGCAGCATGCCGCCGGGAAAGATATAGCGCTGGATGAAGTCGGGGGAGCTGCGATAGGCCTCGAACCGGTCGTCGGCGATGGTGATGACCTGCATCGCCGCCCTGCCATCCTCCTTGAGGCAGGATTTCACCTTGTCGAAGAAGACCGGCCAGTAACGTTCGCCCACCGCCTCGAACATTTCAATGGAGGCGATGCGGTCGTAGCGTTCCGCCACATCGCGGTAATCCTGCAGGCGCAGTTCCACGCGGTCGGAAAGGCCGGCGCGGGCCATCCGCTCGGTGGCGTAGGCATGCTGCTCTTGCGACAGGGTGATGCCGGTGACCTTCAGGCCGAACTCGCCGGCCGCCATTTCCGCGAACCCGCCCCAGCCGCAGCCGATCTCCAGCACATGCTGGCCGGGTTTGGCGTCCAGCAGGGTGCAGATGCGACGGTACTTGGCACGCTGGGCGGCTTCCAGATCCTGCTGGCCGCTCTCGAACACCGCCGCGGAATAGGTCATCGAAGGGTCGAGCCAGCGCCGGTAGAACTCATTCCCCAGATCGTAGTGATAGGCGATGTTGCGCTGGCTGCCGCGCCGGTTGTTGCGGTTCAGCGCGTGCAGCGCGCGGCCGGCCAGGCGGCTCCACCAATTGCCGTCAATATGCTGTTCCAGCGCGGTGATGTTGGCGGAGAACAGCTCCACCACCCGGGCGGGATCGGGGCTGTCCCATTCGCCATCGAGGTAGGATTCCGACCAGCCGACGCTGCCGCCCATGAACCAGCGCCGCGCCATGCGCTGGTCACGCACCAGGATGGTTGCCTCCGGCCCGTCATGCGGGCTGTCGAAACGGAACCGCCTGCCGTCCGGCAGCACGACGATCAGCGTGCCGTGGCTGAGGTTGCGCAGCATCTTCAGGCCAAGCCACATCCAGCGTGTCAGGCTGCGGTCCGGGCGGCGCCGTGTCTGGGCGATCCAGGTGCGGCCATCGATGGTCAGGGTCGCGTCGCTCACTTGTCATGTCTCCCGTTTGCGAGGGCGGGGTCGGACCAGATCGAAACTTCTTCCAGGGGCGGCGTGGGGCGGGAATGGAACCGCGCGCCCTTGCGCCACAGACGCAGCGCCTCCCAATGGATGCCGGCGACCACTTTCAGGGTCATCAGCGGGTGGCGGGCGAAGGCACTCAGAAGCGTGGCGTCGGTAAGTGCCGCACGCTGCGCATTGTGGGTGGCGGCCAGCAGCGGCTTTCCGTCGGGGCCAGCCTCGTCCTGGCGGATCAGGATGGACAGGCTCTCGTCCGGCTCGTTCAGCCGGAAGCGGTAGCGGCATTCCATCGGCAGGAAGGGCGAGACATAGAAGCCCTTGTCGTGGCGCTGCAGGATCGGTGCGCCGGGCTGCCGGCCCGCTGGGACGGGCAGCAGATAGCCATGCTGCTGGCCGAAGGTGTTCTTCACCTCGTAGAGGATCGCCGCCAGCCGGTCCTGGCGGTCGCGGCAGTAATAGATCGACAGCGGATTGAAGGCGAAGCCCATGAGGCGCGGAAAGCAGAGCAGCGAGATTCGTCCGCCATCAATATCGATGCCGGCGGCGGCCAGATGGTGCTCGACCCAGGGGCGTAGCGCGCTGCCGTCGCGCGGGCCATGGTCGCGGTCATGGAAGCTGAGCAGATTCGCGCGATTGTAGGAGAACAGCCGCAGCCCGGCATCGAGCACCGGCAACTCGTCCAGATCGACCAGCAGCGAGAAGACCCGGTAATGGAATTTGTGCCGGAACGGCGTCAGCCGGCTGTGCGTCACCCGCCCGCGATAGAGGCAGGATTTCCAGGCCGTATCTGGCGTCATCTGGTTGTTCATCAGTCGCCTGCCAGCAGCGGTTTGGCAGCGGTTGCGGGCTGACCGGCGGGCTTCACGTCGGTCTGCCACGGCACATCGGCACCCAGCGCCAATGCGACGGCAATGCCCGATTTTAACCCATCTTCGTGGAAACCGTAACCGCCCCAGGCGCCGCAGAACCAAAGGCCGCGCGTCCCCTGGATATGGTTCATCTCCTTCTGTGCCTGTATGGCCGGACCGTCGAATACCGGATGGCTGTAGGATATCCGCGCGAAAACCTTTGCCGGATCGGGCTGGCGGATCGGGTTCAGCGTGACAAACAGCGGATGGGCGGGATCGATGCCCTGCAGCAGGTTCATCCAGTAGGTGACGGCCACCTCGCGGTCATAGGCCTCGCCCTCGGCCAGATAGTTCCAGCTCGACCAGACAGCGCGGCGCTTCGGCATCAGGGCAGGATCGCAGTGTAGCACCGCCTCGTTCGGCTGGTAGCGACACCGGCCCATAATGTCGCGCTCGGCGGCGTCGGAATCCTGCAGCAGAGCCAGCGACTGGTCGGCATGGCAGGCCAGGATCACCTGGTCGTACAGCGTTTCCTCGCCGTCGGAACCGCGTACCATCACGCCGCCGGGCACGCGCCGTACCGATACCGCCGCATTGCCGAGGCGGAACCGGTCGGCGAAGGGGGATGTCAGGCGCCGCACATATTCACGGCTGCCGCCGGTGACCGTCATCCATTGCGGCCGGTCATTCACCGACATCAGACCGTGATTGTGAAAGAAGCGCGCGAAGCTGGCGGCCGGGAACTCCAGCATGGTCTCCACCGGGCAGGACCAGATGGCGGCGGCCATCGGCAGCAGATGGTCGTACAGGAAGCCGTCGGAATAGCGGTTGCGCTTCAGATACTCACCCAGCGACAGCGTGCCGGGATCGCCCTCCAGCAGCGCCGGCGCTTCACGGAAGAAGCGCAGAATGTCATGGACCATGCGGCCGAAGCGCGGGCGCAGCAGGTTGCGCTTCTGCGCGAAAAGCTGCGGGATACTGCCGCCGCCATATTCCAGGCGTCCGTCATCGATAGAAACGGCGAAGGACATCTCGCTGTTCTGATAGGGCACGTCGATCTGCCCGAACAGGCCGCGCAGGTTCGGGTAGTTGCGGTCGTTGAACACGATGAAACCAGTATCGACCGGGATCGTCCGGCCGCCGACATCGGCCTCCACCGTATTGGCGTGGCCGCCGATCCGGTTTTCCTTCTCATAGATTGTGATCTCGTGCTGCTGGTGCAGCAGCCATGCGGCACCCATGCCGGAAATGCCGCTGCCGACGATCGCAAGTCTCATTCAGGCCGCTTTCTTGATGCGGGAGAAGGCGTCGAGCGCGCGGTCGCGCGCCGTGCCGTGATCCACGATGGGGGTGGGGTAGGTCTCGCCGAGCGTCACGCCGGCCTGACGCATCACATCGTCGGGGGCGAGCCAGGGCTTGTGGATATGGGAGGCCGGCATTTTCGCCAGCTCCGGCACCCAGCGCCGGACATAGGCGCCGTCCGGGTCGAATTTCTCGCCCTGCAGCACCGGGTTGAAGATGCGGAAATAGGGTGCCGCATCCGCGCCGCAGCCGGCGACCCATTGCCAGCTTGCGGCATTGTTGGCGAGATCGGCATCGACCAGCGTGTCCCAGAACCAGGCCTCGCCTTCCTGCCAGGGGATCAGCAGATCCTTCACCAGGAAGGAGGCGACGATCATGCGCACCCGGTTGTGCATCCAGCCGGTCGCCCACAGCTCCCGCATGCCGGCATCGACGATGGGGAAGCCAGTGCGGCCGCGCTGCCAGGCGGCCAGCGCGTCGCCGTTCTCGTGCCAGGGGAAGTCCGCGAATTCCGGGCGCAACGGATGATCCGGCAGGGTGTCGTTGTGATAGAGCAGGTGATGGGCGAATTCGCGCCAGCCAACCTCGGACAGGAATTTCTCGGCGCTGGCCTCGTTAAGGTCGTGAGCGGCAATGTCGGCGCGGGTCGCGTGCCAGATCTGGCGGGGGCCGATCTCGCCGAAATGCAGATGTGGCGACAGCCGCGAGGTCGCCTCGATATCCGGCCGGTCGCGTTCTGCCTTGTAGCGGTTCACCGCAGCGTCGAGAAAGCCGGTCAGCCGGTCGCGCGCGCCAGCCTCGCCGGGTGTCCATGCGGCCTCGAAGCTCCTGGCCCAGTTCGGTGCGGTGGGCAGCAGCGCCCAATCCGCCAGCCTGTCGCCTTGGGGCGCAGGGGCAGGTGTGGATTCCAGTGCTTCCGGGGTGGGCAGCGGCGCTTCCGGTCCGTCCTTGGCAAGACAGGCGCGCCAGAAGGCGGAATAGACGCGGAACGGCTCGCCGGCCTTGTTCTCGACGGTCCAGGGTTCGTGCAGCAGGGCCGAATTGAAGCTGCGCGCCGCGATCCCATCGCGTTTCAGCGCGGCCTTGATGGTCTCGTCCCGCTTGCGGGCGAATGGCTCGTAGCAGCGGTTCCAGTACACCGCCGCAGCACCGGTTTCGCTGACGAGATCGGAGATGATCTGCCGTGAATCGCCGCACCGCAGGACAAGCGGCAGGCCCAGCGCGTCAAGGTCGCGGGACAGCGCCGTCAGGCTGTGGTGCAGCCACCAGCGTGCAGCATCGCCGGTCCGCCAGGTGCCGGGCGTCTCATCATCCAGGATATAGACGGGCAGGACCGGCTGGCCGCTGGCCATGGCCGCGCACAGCGCCGGATTATCTGCAAGACGCAGATCCTGGCGAAACCAGAGGAGAACGGGCCTATCGCTGTCTCGTGCCATCTTGCTTGCTGTAAAATCTTCGATCATCTTGGAATTCTGTAAGTTTTACGTACCGCGCCGGGCGGCGGATCATTCCGGAAGCAGAAATAGATGCTGCCCGAATGAAGCCGCAGTGAAAGATGAATAACATTTTATTGATTTGCACGGCGGGCGTGCGCTGCGCGATAAACAGGCTGTTTCGGAGCATGCCAGCTGCGAAAACACAGCGGAGGCAGGATGGCCAAGCCCAAGATTCTCGACCGTCGGGTGTTTTATGCCGGCGCGCTGCTGTTCCGGGAGGGTGAGCTGGGCAGTCACGCCTACCTCATCGAATCCGGCCGGGTGGAAGTCTTTGTCGGCCGCAACGAGGCGGAGACGGTGCTGGCCGATCTCGGTCCCGGCGAGATCATCGGCGAGATGGCGCTGATCGCCAAGGGGCCGCGCCAGGCCTCGGTGCGGGCGCTGGAACTCACCGTCTGCTCGACGATCAACGAGCAGGTCATGGATCGGCTGCTGGAAAGCTGCGAGCCGGGCGTGAAGGCGCTGCTGAAAGTACTGATGAAGCGGCTCTACGCCACCAACATGATGCTGGCCGACCATCTGCACCGCGATGCCGAAATGGGGCGCTGGAACTAGACCATCTTGCCGCGTCGCCAGGAAGCTGGCGTCTGGCCGAAGGTGCGGCGGAAGCGCCGGGTGAATTCCGACAGATCGCCGAATCCGGCCGATAGCGCCGCGTCCAGCACGCTCATGCGGTCCTCGCGCAAGGCGCGGGCGGCCGCCCGCAGTCGGCGGTTCAGCAGATATTGATAGGGTGTGACCCCAAGCACGGTGCTGAACCGGCGCAGGAAGTGATAGCGGCTGAGGCCGACCGCGGCGGCGATATCGGCGACCGATAGCGGTTCGGGATGGTGCGCCTCGATCAGCCGCGCGGCGGTTGCGATGCGGGCGAGATCGCGCGTCCGTTCCGGTGACGCCGCGTCGGCATGGCTGAGGCGCAAGGCCGCGCCGGCCATCCGCAGCGCCAGCTCCTCCAATGCCAGTGCATCCTGCTCCGACAGCGCGGCTTCCGCCGCCGCGAACAGCGGCGACAAGGCCGTCACGGGTGGCAGCCGGTGCTGCGGGAAATCGATATGTTTTACGCCGGGCAGAGCGCCTGCGACCTCCGCCATGAATTCCGGTGCGAAATGGAAGGCAAGGCAGCGGTCGCCGGCGCCATGTTCATGCCCGCAGGAATAGCAGGCGCCTTCATTCCCCAGCATCAGCGATCCCGCTGCCATCAGCGTGCTGCCCCGGTCCGAGCGATAGACGAAATTGCCCGACAGCACGGCAGCGATCACCGCCGGGCCGTGCTGTTCCTCATAGGGTTTGTCCTCAGGTCCGCAGCGGCAGATCACGTCGCTGACGCTCCAGCCGGAGCCCTCGGCGAGGAAGCTCTGGGTGACCTTGTCCTGATCGATGGCAGGGGCGATGCTCATGGGCGAAATTATAGCAATAATCCCCAAGAAACGCGCGCGTGTCGGGCGCTAGGGTCCAGCCATACCAAAGTCATGGAGGCAGCGAATGACACCGAAGATGCGGACCCTGATGTGGCGGCGCGACTGGGACGGCAACAGCATGGAACAGGCCACCGTTCGCCGTGACGATTCGGGAATCGAAATCGCCGGCACCGTGCTGCTGGCGGAGAAGGGCGCCCCTTTGCGCGTCGAATACCGGCTGCAGTGCGATGCCGGCTGGATCACAAGGCGGGTCGAGGTCAGTCAGGATTTCGAGGGCGCAACGCAGAGCCTGACCTTGCTGCATGACGGCACGGGCAACTGGCGGCTGAACGGCGCGGCCGCCCCGGATCTTGCCGGCTGCACCGATATCGATCTGGGCGTGAGCCCTTCGACCAATGCGCTGCCGGTGAACCGGCTGCGTCCTGCCATCGGGGAGACAACGGAAATCCGTGCCGCCTGGGTGCGGTTTCCGGAGATGATTGTGACGGCGGCGCCGCAGGCCTATGACCGGCTGGCGGAGCGGCGTTACCGCTACCGCAATCTGGACAGTGACTTCAAGGCGGTGCTGGAAGTCGATGAGGACGGGTTCCCCATCGATTACGAAAGCATCTGGACGCGCATCGCCGATGGCGCGCCGGCGCGCGGACTGACCCATGTGCTGGCCGCTGCCCTCTTCTCGTCCGGCCCGTCGCCGGAACTGGGGGAGGCGGCGAAGGCTTTCGACTGGGTGATCGGCGGCTGGCGTGCCGAAGTGTTCGACTATGCCGAGGATGGCACGGCACGCACCGGCGAGGGCGAATGGTGGTTCAGCTGGGCACTGGAGGGCCGGGTCATCCAGGATATCTGGATCGCCCCGCCCCGTGGTGAACGAGAGGGCGGCGACCTGCCGGTCCGCGACCGCTACAGCACCACGCTGCGCTGGCTCGATGGGGATGGCGAGACCTGGCGCATCCTCTGGCTGAACCCGGTGACCGGCGTGCTGAACCGGCTGTCCGGCCGCCTGACGGATGGCCGGATCGTGCTGGAAGGCGAGGAATATGGCCACCCGGCGCGCTGGAGCTTCAACGACATCACGCCGGATAGCTTCGTCTGGCGCGGCGAGAGCCAGCAGGAGGACGGCAGCTGGCGGCTGGATGCCGAATTCCGGCTGCTGCGGATCACCCCACGCTGAACACCGGCGCTCCCAGCACCTCCATGCGCGGTATCACGCCCAGCCCCGGGGCGGTCGAGGCGCTCATCCGGCCGTGCTGGCGTTGCGGCGCCCCTTCCGCCAGGGAGACAGTGACATAGGAGTTGAAGTCCGTCGCCGAGAACAGGAAATCGGCCGGCGTCGAATGGGCGAGATGGGCGATGGCGGCGGTGGTGATGTCGCCGCCCCAGGTGTCCTCGATGGTCATGGCAATGCCGAGCGACAGGCAGAGATCGCGGATCTGCCGCGCCCTGGTCAGCCCACCGACCTTGGAAATCTTCAGGTTGATGACGTCCATGGCGAGGTCCGACGCGCCGCGCAGCACGGCGGGTAGCCCGTCGATCACCTCGTCCAGGATGAAGGGCTTCGGCGTGCGGCGGCGGATCGCCAGGCATTCCTCGTAGGATGGGCAGGGCTGCTCGATATAGACATCGACATCGCGCACCCCCTCGACCACGCGCGCCGCCTCATGCATCAGCCAGCCGGTATTGGCATCGGCAATCAGCACATCGCCGGGCAGCAGCTTCTCGGCGACAGCATGGATGCGCGCGATGTCGGTATCCGCGTCGCCGCCGACCTTCAGCTGGAATTTGGTATAGCCCTCCGCCCGGTAGCCGGCCACATTGGCCGCCATCGCCTCGGGCGTGTCCTGCGAGATCGCGCGATAGAGCAGGACATCCTCGCCGCAGCGGCCACCGAGCAGAGTCACCACCGGCAGTCCCGTTGCCTGGCCCAGAATGTCCCAGCAGGCGATGTCGAGCGGCGATTTCACGTAAGGGTGCCCGCGCATCGCCTGGTCCATCACCCGGTTGATGGTGCCGAGGTCACGCGGGTCCAGCCCGATCAGCCCTGGCGCCAGTTCCTTGATGCCGGTACGCGCGCCATTGGCATAGGCCGGCAGATAGGCCGGCCCGAGCGGGCAGACCTCGCCATGACCGGTGATGCCTTCGTCGGTCTCGATGGCGACCACGGTCGAATCGAACACCTCCACGGATTTGCCATCCGCCCATTTGTAGCTGCCTTCATGCAGCGGCAGATCGATCTGGTAAGCGGATATCCGGGTGATCCTCATGGCGCGCATCCTCCGCTGGCCGGCTTCTTATGAAACGGAACACTAACCCCTGAGTCAGCGGGATTCCATACAACTTTAGTGATTTAGCACGGGAGGGCTTGACGGGACTTGTAAAGGAAGTTTGCATATCGGCCTGTCTGAAAAAACAAAACAACTGAATGGGGATTCGTTTCGATGCATTTCTTGCTCGCCATGATGAAACACGAGACGAACACCTTCTCCCCGGTACCCACACCGCTGGAGCGCTTTGCCCGCGGCCGCGGCACGCCACCGGAAGGCCAGGACGCCGTTGCGGCCTATCGCGGCACGCAGAGTGCGCTGGCTGCCTTCATCGACATCGCGGAGAAAGAGGGCGCCACCTACGACATTCCGGTTGCCGGCCAGGCCTGGCCCTCCGGCCCGGTGCAGGATGATGCCTACAACTACATGACCGGCAAGATCATCGCGGCGGCGAAGGCGCGGAAATACGACGCCATCCTGCTCGACCTGCATGGCGCGATGGTGACCGAGAGCTTCGAGGATGGTGAGGGCCAGCTGATCAAGATGCTGCGCCAGATCGCGCCCGACACGCCCATCGCCGTGGCACTGGATATGCACACCAACCTCTATGCCGAGATTGTCGATAACGCGACCTCGGTGGCCGGCTATCAGACCTATCCGCATATCGACGTCTATGAGACCGGCACGCGCGCGGCGCTGCCGGTGATCGCCAAGCTGAAGGGCAAGGCCAATCCGGTCATGGCCTGGGGCAACCGGCCGATGCTGCCGCATGTGATGCGCCAGGGCACCGACGATTTCCCGAACAAGGAACTGCAGATCCGCGCCCATGAGATGGAGACCACCGGCGGCGCGCTGGCGGCGACCTTGTTCACCGGCTTCCCGCATGCCGACATCCACAATGCCGGCCTGTCGGCGGTGGTGGTGACCGATGGCGACAAGGCACTGGCGCAGAAATATCTGGACGAGCTGCTGGACTTCGCCTGGGACGAGCGCGAGGCTTTCGTCTACAAGCTGGAGCCGCTGGGCGAGTCGGTGGCGCGCGCCAAGAAGATGAATGACGGGCCGGTGGTGCTGCTCGACCATTTCGACAATGCGGCCTCTGGCGGCACGATGGACACCACCGCCGTATTGGGGGAGATCATCCGGCAGGGGCTGGAGAATGTCGCCTTCTTTGCGATCCACGATCCCGAAGCCGTGCAGCAGATGATCAAGGCCGGCATCGGTGCCAAGCTGACGCTGAAGCTGGGCGGCAAGATCAAGATGCCGCTGCTGGCCGCCGATGCCATCAGCGAACCGCTGGAGGTGACCGGCACGGTGCGCGTGCTGACCAATGGCGAGTTCCGCAACCGTGGGCCGATGGGCACCGGCATCCTGAACGATATGGGGCCGACCGCCGTGTTCGATACCGGCAAGGTGGAGATCGTCGTCATCTCCCGCCATCAGGAGCCGAACGACCTCAACTGCTTCTACAGCCTGGGCATCGACCCGCTGGCCAAGCGCTATCTGTGCCTGAAGAGCCGGGTGCACTGGCGCGCCGGTTTCAAGCCGATCATGAAGGATGTGGTGGAATGCGCCGGCGTCGGTGTCTGCACTTCGGATTACAACCAGCTTGAATTCAAGCATGTCCGGCGGCCGATCTATCCGCTCGATATTCTCAACGAGCCGAAGGCCGGCCGGTAACGGTTGCTTACAACCTGCCGGCGTAACCATTCGCGCGCGTACAATATTGTGCCGGGCCGGCGGAGCGGGCAGTCTTCATTTTCCAACTGGCGAAAAAACAGGAGGTCCAAGGGATGCGTCTCGTTCTCGGCATGATGAAGCACGAGACCAACACCTTCTCTCCGCTGCGTACCGACTGGGCGCGGTTCCAGGCCTGGGGTGCCTTCACCGGCGAGGAAGCCCGCAAGAATTTCGAGAAGACGGCAATGCCGCTGGGCGCCTATATGAAGCTGGCGCGCGAGCGCGGCGCCGATTTCACCATCCCGATGGCGGCGGAGGCGATGCCCTCCGGCCCGGTCGAACGCGACGCCTATGAACGCATGGCCGGCGCCATCTGCGAGGCGGTCGCCAAGGGCTGCGACGGCGTGCTGCTCGATCTGCATGGCGCCATGGTCACGGTCGATCATGAGGATGGCGAAGGCGAGTTGCTCGCCCGCATCCGCAAGATCGCGCCCGATGTGCCGATTGCCGTCACGCTCGACCTGCATACCAACCTGACGCAGCGCATGGTCGATAACTGCACCGCGCTGATCGGCTACAAGACCTATCCGCATGTCGATATGTACGAGGTGGCCGAGCAGGTCGGCCGCATCGTGCTGGACAGCATGGCGGGCAAGTGCCGGCCGGTGATGGCCTGGCGCAGCCTGCCGTTGCTGTCCCAGACCCTGAGACAGGGCACCGACGACGAGCCGATGAAGTCGCTGATCGCCATGACGCGCGCGGCCGAGGCGAAGCCGGGTGTCCTGGCGGCGAGCGTGTTCGGCGGGTTTCCGATGGCCGATATCCGCGATGCCGGCACCTCTGTCATCACCGTGACCGATGGCGATGCGGCGCAGGCGCAGGCCGTCTGTGACGAGATCGGCGCGGCGGCCTGGAAGGCGCGCGAGAGTTTCATCTACCAGCATGAACCGCTGGAGCAGGCGGTCGCCCGCGCCAAGACCCTGACGGAAGGTCCGGTGCTGCTGCTCGACCATGCCGACAATACCGGCTCCGGCGGCACGCAGGATGTGATGACGGTGATCGCCGAGGTGATGCGCCAGGGGCTGGAGGATGTCGCCGTCGCCGCGGTCTGGGACTCGGCGGCGGTGCAGGAAATGGCCAGGGCCGGAGTCGGTGCCACGGTGACCATCCGGCTGGGCGGCAAGACCGACATGCCGTCGATCGACCTAAAGGGCGAGCCGCTGGAAATCACCGGCAAGGTGAAGACCCTGACTGACGGCGAATGGGTGGTGCACGGGCCGATGTACACCGGTGTGACGGTGCAGATGGGGCCGACGGCGGTGCTGGATACCGGCAAGGTCCAGATCGTCATCGTGTCGCGCCATCACGAGCCTTGGGATACCGGCGTGTTCCGCTCCGTCGGGATCGAGCCGGAGCACAAGCGCTATCTGGTGCTGAAGAGCCGCATCCATTATCGCGCGGGTTTCGCCGGTCTGGGCAAGGCGACGATCACCTGTGACGGTCACGGGGTGACGACATCGGATAACAGCATCCTCACCTTCACCCGGCTGCGGCGGCCTATTTACCCGTTGGACCGGATGAACGACGATACGCTCTTGCCATCGACTGCCCAACAGTGATGCAGTTGATGGTGATCTGCCTCGTATGAGGGCAGGCCCATGCCTGACACGGGCAAGAAACAGGCAGAAGCTGTTGCAATTGCTAAAAGGAGTACGGCTTATCTAATAAAAACAGTTACTTATAAAAAAATCGCGACATCGCTGAGTTGGCACGGTTTTCGCCTTAGTGGCGGGGAAGCGTCGATCCGGCAAAGCCGCGATAGCTAAAAAAAGTTGAACAGGAAAGGACACGAGACAATGAAACTCCATCACATGCTGAAGGGGGCTTGCGCCGCCATCGCGCTGAGCGCGCCGATGCTGCTGGCGAACGCCGCCCCGGTCTCGGCCGAGTCGGTCCTGCGCGTGGTCAAGCATTCCAGCCTGCGCGTGCTCGACCCGATCATGACCACGGCCTACATGTCGCGTAATCATGGCTACATGATCTACGACACGCTTTTCGCGCTGAACGAGAAGCAGGAAATCACCCCGCAGATGGCCGAGGGCTACAAGGTCAGCGCCGATGGGCTGACCTACACCATCACCCTGCGCGACGGGCTGAAGTTCCATGACGGCGCGCCGGTCAAGGCCGAGGATGCCGTGGCCTCGCTGCAGCGCTGGGGCAAGCGCGACGGCATGGGCCAGAAGCTGATGGACTTCGTGAAGGAAATGAAGGCCACCAGCGACAAGAGCTTCGACATCGTCTTGAAGGAGCCCTACGGCCTGGTGATGGCCTCGCTGTCCAAGCCCAGCTCCAACGTGCCCTTCATCGTGCCGAAGAAGCTGGCCGAGACGCCGCCCTCCGAGCCGATGCCGGAGCAGATCGGGTCCGGCCCCTTCACCTGGGTGAAGGCGGAATTCCAGCCGGGCGTGAAGGCGGTCTATTCCAAGTTCGGCGATTACAAGCCGCGTTCCGAGCCGGCCAGCTGGGCCGCTGGCGGCAAGATCGTCAAGGTCGATCGCGTCGAGTGGGTGACCATGCCGGATCACATGACGGCGGCGAACGCGCTCATCAGCGGCGAGATCGACTATATCGAGAACCCGCCGACCGACCTGCTGCCGCTGCTAGAGGCCGATGACGGCATCGAGATGCGCAGCATCAACGAGCTGGGCAGCATGGTCATGCTGCGCCCGAACCATCTGCATCCGCCCTTCAACAACCCGAAGATCCTTCAGGCCATGGCCTACGCCATCAATCAGAAGGATGTGATGGTCGGCATGATGGGCGACAACGAGAAATACTACAATCTCTGCAAGTCGCAGTTCGTCTGCGGCACGCCCTATGGCACCGAGGCCGGCTCCGAAGGCATGATGGTCGGCAACATCGACAAGGCGAAGGCGCTGCTGAAGGAAGCGGGCTATGACGGCACGCCGGTGCTCATCATGCACCCGACCGATGTCGCCACCCTGTCCAGCCATCCGCCGATCGTCGCCCAGGCGATGCGTCAGGCCGGCTTCAAGGTCGATCTGGCGGCGATGGACTGGCAGACCCTGGTCGGCCGCCGCGCAAAGCAGGACCCGGTCGCGCAGGGCGGCTGGAACGTGTTCATCACCACCTGGGTCGGTCCGGACCTGATGAATCCGGTCGCCAATCTCGGCGTGAACGGCCGCGGCAAGAAGGGCGGCTGGTTCGGCTGGTACGAGGATGCCGAGATGGAGAAGATGAAGGATGCGTTCGCCCGCGAGACCGATCCGGCAAAGCAGAAGGCGCTTGCCGAGGAGATGAACAAGCGCGCCTGGCAGACCATCCCGAACCTGCCGCTGGGCCAGTTCTTCACCGTCAGCGCCTGGCGCAAGGGCGTGGTGAAGGGCGTGCTTGACGGCCCGGCACCGTTCTTCTGGAACATCGAAAAGACCAAGGGCTAAAACGGCCTAGGGCTTTATTTTGAAAAATCAGAAGAAAAGAAAAACCGACGATGTTTGCTTTCATTAGTCGGCGCATCCTGGCCACCATCCCCGTCATGGGGGTGGTGGCGCTCGTCGTCTTCCTGCTGCTCAGGCTGACGCCGGGCGATCCGGCGGCGATCATTGCCGGTGACGCCGCGACCCCCGCCGAGCTGGAAGCGATCAGGGAGCGCCTGGGGCTGAACCAGCCGATCTACCTCCAGTTCTTCGACTGGCTGATCCGGTTGCTGCAGGGTGACCTCGGCACCTCGATCCTCTCCAATACCTCGGTTGGAACGATGGTGCTGCAACGGATGGAGCCGACGTTGGCACTGGCCACGACAACGATCATCTTCGCGGTTCTGGTCGCGGTGCCGATGGGCGTGATCGCGGCCTGGAAGCACGGTACTTGGATCGACCGGGCGATCATGATCTTCTCCGTGATCGGCTTCTCGGTTCCGGTTTTCGTGATGGGCTATATCTGGATCTACGGCATCTCGATCAATCTGCGCTGGCTGCCGGTGCAGGGCTATCGATCGATTTCCGGCGGCTTCTGGCCGTTCTTCGAGCGGCTGATCCTGCCGACTCTGACACTCAGCGTCATCTATATCGCGCTGATCGCCCGCATCACCCGGGCCAGCGTGCTGGAAATTCTCGACGAAGACTATATCCGGACCGCACGGGCCAAGGGGCTGACCGAGAAGCGGGTGCTGCTGGTGCATGCGCTGCGCAACGCGGCGGTGCCCATCGTCACCATCATCGGCATCGGCATCGCGCTGCTGATCAGCGGCGTGGTGGTGACCGAGAGCGTGTTCAACCTGCCGGGGCTGGGCCGGTTGACCGTCGATGCCGTGCTGGCACGGGATTATCCGGTGATTCAGGGCATCATCCTGATCTTCGCCTTCGTCTATGTGATCGTGAATCTGGTTATCGATCTTAGTTACACGCTGTTTGACCCGAGGATACGATACTGATGGCCGTGCAAACCGAAAACGTGCCAATCGCTGCGGTGCCGGCCAAGCCCGCCCAGGCGATTTTCCGGCAGGCGCTGCGCAATCCGGGTGTGATCCTGGGGGGCGTCATCCTGTCGATCATGATCTTCGTGGCCATCTTCGCGCCGTTTCTGGGCACGGTCGATCCGGTGTATCTCGACCCGCTGACGCGCCTGAAGAAGCCTTTCACCGACTGGTTCCTGGGCACCGATGCTTTCGGGCGCGATATCTATTCCCGCATCATCTATGGCGCGCGTATCTCGCTGATCATCGGTATCGGCGCCGCCGTGCTCAGTATCGCGATCGGTCTGTTCGTCGGCCTGATCTCCGGCTATTTCCGGATCATCGATGCCATCGTCATGCGGATCATGGATGGCCTGATGGCGATCCCCGGCATCCTGCTGGCGATTGCCCTGGTGTCGCTGTCCGGCGCCTCGTTGCTGACCGTCATGGTGGCGATCACCATTCCGGAAATTCCGCGCGTCGTGCGTCTGGTACGCTCGGTCGTGCTGTCGATCCGCGAGGAGCCCTATGTCGAGGCGGCAATCTCGATTGGTACGCCGCTGCCGCTGATCCTGATCCGCCACGTCATGCCGAACACCTTCGCCCCGTTGATCGTGCAGGGGACCTACATCTGCGCCTCGGCGATGCTGACGGAGGCGATTCTCAGCTTCCTCGGCGCCGGCATTCCGCCGGAAATCCCAACCTGGGGCAACATCATGGCCGAGGGGCGGGTCTATTTCCAACTGGCCCCCTGGATCATCCTGTTCCCGGGCATTTTCCTGTCGCTGACCGTCCTCGCGGTGAACATCCTGGGCGACGGGCTGCGCGACACGCTGGACCCGAGACTGGCGAAAAGGGTCTGATCTCAATTTTCCACAATACGGAATTGTTTCTGCGCGGGGCTTCGGCCCCGCGTTTTTTTGTTGATGGCGCCGCTCAAGTTAGGCAAGTCTTACTGAAGTGGTATGTCACTTGGTCACAGGCCTTGCCGTTAAGGTGGAGAAGCCGAACAAGAAAAAATATAACAAAATCAATGTCATCCAAAAAGGGTGGGCCGGCTGGTTTGCATGCCAACCGTATAAAACAGGGAGGAATGAGACATGGAAAGCGTAAAGAAGGCGACCTCGCGTCGCAATTTTCTGAAGAACACGACGGTTGCCACCGCCGCCACGGCGGGTGCCGTTGCCGGTGTCGGCAGTCTGGCTGCGCCGGCGGTGCTGGCACAGGCACCGATCGTCCTGAAGATGCAGTCTTCCTGGCCGTCCTCGGATATTTTCCAGGATATGGCCAAGCAGTATGTGGAGCGCGTCGAGGCGATGTCCGGCGGGCGGCTGAAGATCGATCTGCTGCCGGCAGGGGCGGTCGTCGGAGCCTTCCAGGTGCAGGATGCCTGCCATGATGGTGTGCTGGACGCGGCCCATTCGGTGCCGGTTTACTGGTACGGCAAGAACAAGGCGGCCTCGCTGTTCGGCACCGGCCCGGTGTTCGGCGCCAATGCGGCGCAGATGATCGCCTGGATGTATCATGGCGGCGGCAACGAATTTTATCGTGAGCTGACGCAGGATATTCTCGGCCTCGACATCGTTGGCTTCATGGGCTTCCCGATGCCGGCGCAGCCTTTCGGCTGGTTCAAGAAGCCGATAGACGATGTGAGCCAGGTCAAGGGCCTGAAATACCGTACCGTCGGTCTTGCCGCCGACCTGTTCCAGGCGATGGGCGCCAGCGTGGCGCAGCTGCCCGGCGGCGAAATCGTGCCGGCGATGGAACGCGGCGTGATCGATGCCTTCGAGTTCAACAACCCGACCTCGGACATGCGCTTCGGCTCGCAGGATGTGGCGAAGAACTACATGCTGTCCTCCTATCATCAGGCGAGCGAGAGCTTCGAGTTCATCTTCTCCAAGCGCAAGTTCGAGAGCCTGCCGCCGGACCTGCAGGCGGTCCTGCGCTATGCCGTCGAGGCGGCCAGCACCTCCAACTATGCGCTGGCGATGCACCAGTATTCTCAGGATCTGGAGAAGTTGCAGAAAGACCATGGGGTGACTGTGAAGCGCACCCCGGAATCGGTCCTGAAGGCGCAGCTGGCGGCCTGGGACAAGATCCTGCCGCCGCTGATGAACGACCCCTATTTCAAGAAGGTCGTGGACAGCCAGAAGGCCTGGTGCGAGCGCGTCGTGTTCTACGATTTGATGAACGCGCCGGACTACAAGCTGGCCTACCAGCATTACTATCCCGGCAAGATCACCTTCTGATTCTTGGCCGCGAGAGCGCGGATAGGGAAAGTCCGGCCTTCGGGCCGGGCTTTTCTGCCGCCGGGCGGGACGGCGCCCCTTGTCCCGAAGGATATATTGCGAGCGGTTAGATGGAGCAGTTCATTCGGTTCGCCGACAAGCTTTCGGCCTGGTTCGGCAAGGCGTTTGCCTGGTGCGTCCTGGTCATGACGCTGGGCGTGGGATACGAGGTATTCGTCCGCTATGTCCTGAACGCCCCCACGGTGTGGGCGTTCGATCTGACCTACATGATGTACGGCACCATGTTCATGATGGCGGGCGCTTACACATTGTCGCGTGATGGCCATGTGCGGGGCGACTTCGTCTATCGGCTCTGGAAGCCGGCGACCCAGGCGAAAATCGAGCTGGTCCTCTATTTCTTCTTCTTCTTTCCCGGTGTCCTGGCGCTGATTTTCGCCGGCTGGAGGTACGCCAGCCGGTCCTGGCGCTATCTTGAGGTCAGCGTCATGAGCCCGGCCAATATCCCGATCTATCAGTTCAAGAGCGTCATCATCGCCGCCGGGGTGCTGCTGACGATCCAGGGGATCGCGGAAGTGTTCCGCTGCATTCTGACGATCCGGCGCGGCGCCTGGCCGGAGCGCGAATCCGATGTCGAGGAGCTGGAGGCGGTCTTGCAGAAAGAAGGGATCGCCGCCCTCCACCATGGCAGCGAAGCCGTCGATGTGGTCACGCCGAAAGTGGAGCGGTCATGAGCGATCCCGTCATTGCGATCATGATGCTGGGGATTTTCATCATCATCATCATGCTGGGTTTCCCCATTGCCTTCACGCTGATGGCGATGGGAATCGGGTTTGGCTACTACGCCTATTTCGACCCGGAGCGGATGCGGACGCTGTTCGACAACCGCATCTTCGATCTGTTCGTGAATCAGACCTATTCGGTGATGTCGAACGATGTGCTGACGGCGATCCCGTTATTCCTGTTCATGGGATATATCGTCGAACGGGCGAACATCGTCGATCGGCTGTTCCAGACGCTGAGTGTCGCGACCCGCCGGGTGCCGGGCTCGATGGCGGTGGCGGCGCTGATCACCTGCGCGCTGTTCGCCACCGCGACCGGCATCGTCGGGGCCGTGGTCACACTGATGGGGCTGCTCGCCTTTCCGGCCATGCTGAAGGCGCGCTACGACACCAGCTTTGCCTCGGGTGTGATCTGCGCCGGCGGCACGCTCGGCATCCTGATTCCGCCGTCGATCATGCTGATCGTCTATGCGGCGACGTCGGGCGTCTCCATTGTCCGGCTCTATGCCGGGGCGCTACTGCCCGGCTTCGCGCTGGCCGGCATGTATCTGATCTACATCCTGGTGCGCGCCTGGCTGCAACCCAAGCTGGCGCCGAAGCCGGAGAAACTGGAGGATGTGCCGATCAGCCGGGTGATGTGGATGCTGGTGACCTCCTTCTTCCCGCTGGCTTTCCTGATTCTCTCCGTGCTGGGGGCGATCCTGTTCGGTCTCGCCACCCCGTCGGAGGCGGCGGCGATCGGCGCGCTGGGCGGGCTTTTGCTGGCCGTCGCCTATCGCGCGCTGACCTGGAGGCGGCTGCAGGAATCGGTCTATCTGACGGTCCGCACGACGGCGATGGTGTGCTGGCTGTTCGTGGGGTCCTGGGTGTTCGCCTCGGTGTTCTCCTATCTCGGCGGCGAGCATGTGGTCAGCGAGTTCGTGAAGGGGCTGGATCTGACGCCGTTGCAGTTCCTGATCATGGCGCAGCTCATCATCTTCCTGCTGGGCTGGCCGCTGGAATGGTCGGAGATCATCATCATCTTCGTGCCGATCTTCCTGCCGCTGCTGCCGCTGTTCGATATTGATCCGCTGTTCTTCGGCATCCTGATCGCGATGAACCTGCAGACCTCCTTCCTGACGCCGCCGATGGCGATGTCAGCCTATTATCTGAAGGGGATTGCTCCACCCCATGTGCAGCTGGTGCAGATTTTCCGTGGCTCGCTGCCTTATGTGGCGATGGTCTTCATCACCATGGTGCTGCTCTACACGGTGCCTGAGATCGTGTACTGGCTGCCCCAGCTGATCTATGGCCGTTAAGGGCCGTCAGGAGGACGCCATGATTCTCGACCGTCTGCTCGGCCTGATCGCGCTGGCCTTCTTCATCGGCTTCATCGGCATCATCGCGCTGTCGGTGAAGCAGCCGGCGCTGATCGTGGTCGCAGTCATTGGCTGCGCGTTGGTGGTGTACGATTTCTGGCGGCAGCTTGTGCGGCGGTAAGGGCGTTAACCCTTAAGCCGCCAAGAGGTCTTACTGCCGTGGTGCCTGTTGTTCCGTGCCGGGGGGCGTAGCAGGGGCCGCGGGGCGGGGACTCGTCCTGTCGATCACCGCGTCGGTCGTCGCGACAAGGCCCTCGGTGGCGAAGTCGGGCAGGCGGAAGTGCCAGCCGGCGGTGCGGGCATTAATGGCATCTGCCTCCTGCTTCGCATCGCCCGCACTGTCGGCTTCCGCCTTGATTTCAGCCCAGTTCACATCATTCTGCCGGACCATCGCCAGTTTTACGCGCAACCCGTCGAGCGTTTCGAACTCCGCCTCGACCTTGTCGGCGTCCGGCGGCAGGGTGGCGTCATTTGCCTTGCGGGCCTCGACGATCTGCAGCTTTTCCAGCGCACCGGCCATCCGGGTCAGCTGCCAGGCCTCCGAGACACGGGCGCCTTCAGGCAGGCCGGTCGGCTTGAAAGGGTGCTCCATATTCTCCTGGCGCTCGATGCCCAGACTGTTGCCGTTGGCATCGCGCAGACGTGCCGATGTAATACGGTCCGGGCCGATATCCAGGATGATGGAGGTCGTCCAGGCGGGTAGATCGATGGGGACGGCAATTTCCCTGGCGGACAGCCAGGCGCGTTCCTCACCGCCGGGCTGGACGTAGGTCCGGTTGATTTCAGCGCCTCCCGGCGTGGCGACAGTGTCGCCGATCAGCAGGTCGGCAAGGGCGTTTCCCCCGCGGTCGCGGACGGTCACAGCCGTTGCCGTGTTCTGATTGCGCAAATCAGGAACATTGGCGGCGGTGATTTTCTCCGTGCTGGCCGGCGCGCCGTGCAGGGCGGCAAAGCTGTCGATCAGGCCGGCGATCTTGCTCTCATCGACCGGATAACCGTCCCAGTTGGCAAGCCCCCACTGGCCATCTTCCTGACGCGTCAGTTCCAGCCTGTCGCCGCTGCGCTCGATGACAATGCTGCTTACGGCCGCGCGGTTGTCAGACAGGCGCGGGAACAGCTGTTCATCCTGTTGCTGAACGGTCTGGACGATGGAGCGATCCATAAACAGATTAGCGCCGAGCGCCACCATGCCGATCACGACAAAGACCGCGATCACGATCAGCAGGTTGATGGGGCTCACCCATTTCGTCGGGGTTTTCTTGGTCGCACTGTCCATGTTCTTGCCGTCACTCATGTCATTCCTGGGCGGTGGTGGTAAAAATTAAAGAAATTCTGTTTTTACTTTTGTGTAACTCAGTCAGTTAACGGAATATTTTAATCCTTACAAAGCAGATATCTAACTCATAATGCCGTCATATTGTGTCCATTTTTTGTTGAGTTGATTGTCGGTAGGCGATTTTTTACCATCGCCTTACCTGTGTTTTTGCACTGAATTATGGATCGTATATGAGTCGTAAGCGCATATTTTTCAAACGCCCACCAAGGCGCCGGTTTGGCTGGTTGTTGGGCACTGCGGTTCTGGTCGCCGGTTTGTCATGGTCGCTGTATGGCGGTTTTCCCGATGCCGGGGTGCCGGATTGCGGCAGTGATGCGGTGCGCCAGCAGATTCGTAAAACCCTGACAACGAACTCGCCGGCGCAGGCTTCCGGGATCGAGGTGGTTTCCTACCGTGAGAACCGACGCCGGATGGCCGAAGATGTCGTTGAAGCGCGTGACTGCGCGGCCCGCACCCTGCATGACGGGACCGTGGGAATTGTCCGCTATACCGTGCTGAGACGATCGGACAGCGACGGGTTTCACGTCGATATAAGGGAGCAGGCGGCCTTGCAGGATTTACGCCGCTGACGCCGGCTTCTTTTTTTCGGATTCCCGCGTTTTTGCGGTGCAAACTTGCCTCAAACCCTGACATCTTCGCTATAGTCTAACCTGCGTCCGGGAAATGACCGGGCGTGACAATGAAACGCCCTTGCACGCCGCGCTGATGTGGTGAAGCGGGGGACGATGAACCAGGCGAGCGTGAACCGTTCTAGAGCGCGATCGCATTAAAGCGTGAATCGCCCTCTATGTTTTTGGTTAGAGCAGGATCGTTCGATCCGGCTCTGGGAGATGGAAGGGAACAGATGTCCGATAAGCCGGTCCTGCAAGTAAAGAACCTGACCGTTCGCCTGCCGCGCGGCGCCGACCGCGAGAATGCGGTGGAAAACATCAACCTGGAAGTCCGTCCGCAGGAGATTCTCTGCGTTGTCGGCGAATCGGGGTCCGGCAAGTCGGTGACGGCCCATACCGTCATGGGGCTGTTGCCGAAGAAACAGCTGGTGCCGACCGCCGGCGAAATCCTGCTGGAAGGCGAGAATCTGCTCACCGCCACGCCGGAGCGCATGCGGCAGCTGCGCGCCAGCCGCATGTCGATGATTTTCCAGGAGCCGATGACGGCGCTCAATCCGGTGATGACGGTTGGCGACCAGATCGATGAATTGCTGCGCTTCCACACGCAGATGAGCCAGGAAGAGCGCCTGACGCGGGTGCTGACGGTGATGGCGGATGTGCATCTGCCGGACCCGGAACGTATCCGTAATTCCTATCCGCACCAGCTTTCCGGCGGCCAGCGCCAGCGCATCATGATCGCGATGGCGCTTGCGCTCGATCCGGTGCTGCTGATCGCCGACGAGCCGACGACCGCGCTGGATGTGACGACCCAGGCCCAGATTCTGCGTCTTATCAAGGATTTGCAGGGGCGCCATCAGACGGGTGTGCTGTTCATTACCCATGATTTCGGTGTGGTGGCGGAAATCGCCGACCGCGTCGCCGTCATGCAGTATGGCAAGCTGGTCGAATTTGGTGAGGCAAAGCAGATCCTGCGCAACCCGCAGCATCCCTACACGCGGATGCTGATTTCCTCCGTGCCCAGCATCAAGCCGAAGCATCGTGAACCCATCGTCAATGCACCGATCGTGCTGGAGACGGAGAATCTCTCGAAGACCTATGGCGGTGGCGGCGGCCTGTTCCAGAAGGCGCATCCGGTGCATGCGGCAAAGGATGTCAGCCTGACGGTCCGCCGTGGCGAAACACTTGGCATCGTAGGCGAATCCGGTTCCGGCAAGTCCACCGTGGCCCGCTGCGTGGTGCGGCTGATCGACCCGACCTCGGGCTCCATCAATCTGCACAATGTCGATATCGGCACCTTGCCGCCGAGCTTGCTGCGGCCGCACCGCAAGAAGGTGCAGATCGTCTTCCAGGATCCCTACCGCTCGCTCAATCCGCGGCGCACCGTCGGCCAGTCGATTGTCGAGGGGCCGATGAATTTCGGCCTGTCCTCGAAGGAAGCCTGGGAACGCGCCCGCGACCTGATGAAGCTTGTGGGGCTCGACCCTTCCGCGGTTGACCGTTTCCCGCACCAGTTCTCTGGCGGTCAGCGTCAGCGTATCTGCATTGCACGGGCGCTGGCGATGGAACCGGAACTGCTGATCGCCGACGAAGCCGTCTCGGCGCTGGATGTGTCGGTGCAGGCACAGGTGCTGGATCTGCTGGACGATGTGCGCAAGCGCTTCAATCTCGCCATGCTGTTCATCACCCATGATCTGCGGGTGGCCGCGCAGATCTGTGACCGCGTGGCGGTGATGTTCAAGGGCGAGGTGGTGGAATACGGCCCGGCCAGCAAGGTGTTTAGTGCGCCGGAGCATGAATATACCAGGGCGCTGTTCGACGCCGCCCCCGGCAAGGACTGGGAATTCGGCAAGTTCGACGCGGCCTAGCCCGGATTTATCCGGCGATCCACGGGTTGGCGGGCAGGGGGGAATTTTCCGCCCCTGCCGCCAGCACCGAGAGGAAGAGGGCGATCTGCGGCTGCTCGCCCGCATCCACCCGCTCATGGCGGATTCCGGCGAAGATATCCTCGCCGGAAAGCCAGCGCTGCTCGGCATCCCCGGTTTCAAGCGCGATGCAGAGCGCCTGGTTCAGCTCGTATAGCCGGTCATCGAGCCCTTCGGCCTGCAATGCCGCCAGCAGCGTGTAGGAATAGGCGGTGCGCAGCGCGCCATAGGGTTTGGGCACCGGAATCTGCGCCGGCTCGCCCGCGAAGCTGGCGCGGCAGGCTGCGACCGAGGCCGAAACCATGGTGCGGCAGACATTGGGCCGTGACTCATAGGCGCCGCACAGCCCATTTTCGTCCAGCAGGCCGCAGGCAATATGCGCCAGGTAACGCTGGCGCGGGTCGAGATCGCGGCCCGCCAGATCGGCGGCCTTCAGCTTTTCCAGCACGTCTTGCCGCCGGGATGGATCGGTTTTCCTGAAATGCCGGGCCAGCAGGAAAATCTCCGGCGCGCTGGCTGTCACCATATTGTGGCAGCAATAGCTGCAGCCCTTGCTGCATTCCAGGGCGAAGGCGCCGGCCTGCTGGCGCAGTGACCGGTTCAGCGCATCGAGATGATGCCGTGCCGCCTCCTGTGCGCGGGCCGCGTTCGGCCGCTGGGCAAGGATGCGGCGCAGATTCCCGGTATGGGCGAACAACAGCGGGAAATCGTGGCCGACCGGCAGGCCGGCGCGGCGCAAGGCGGCCTGGGCCGCCTTCTCCTGCTTCTTGCGTTCGGCGCGGGACATGCCGCCGCCGTCAGACGTCCAGATCGCGGACGAAGCGGGCATTTTCCTGAATGAAGGCGAGGCGCAGTTCCGGCTTCCGGCCCATCAGGCTTTCCACCAGCTGGGCGGTGTCCTTGGCGTCCTCGCGCTGTTCGGCGTCGCGCATGTCGGGAATGGTCACCCGGACCAGGACGCGCTTGTCCGGGTCCATGGTGGTTTCCTTCAGCTGCTGCGAGGGCATCTCGCCCAGGCCCTTGAAGCGGCTCATCTCGATCTTGCCGCGTCCCTTGAAACCATTGGCGATCAGCTCGTCCTTATGCTTGTCGTCGCGGGCATAGAGCGTCACCGCCCCCTGCGTCAGCCGGTAGAGGGGGGGGATGGCCAGATAGAGATGGCCGTTCTCGATCAGCTTCGGCGTCTCGCGATAGAAGAAGGTCATCAGCAGCGAGGCGATGTGCGCGCCATCGACGTCGGCGTCGGTCATGATGATGACCCGGTCGTAGCGCAGCGCCGCCTCGTCATAGCGGTCGCCGGTGCCGCAGCCCAGCGCCAGCATCAGATCGGCGAGTTCCTGATTGCCGCGCAGCTTGTCGGCCGAGGCTGAGGCGACGTTCAGGATCTTGCCGCGCAGCGGCAGCACCGCCTGGGTGTCGCGCCGGCGCGCCTGCTTGGCGGAGCCGCCCGCCGAATCGCCCTCGACCAGGAAGATTTCGGTATCTTCCCGGTTGGTGCGGGTGCAATCGGCCAGCTTGCCGGGCAGGCGCAGCCGCTGGGTCGCGGTCTTGCGCTGGGTATCCTTCTGCTGCCGGCGCTTCAGCCGTTCCTCGGCCTTGTCGATGATGAATCCCAGAAGCTGGTTCGCCTGTTCCGGCTGGTCGGCCAGCCAATGGTCGAACCGGTCCTTCACCGCCTGATCGACAAGGCGGGTGGCATGCTGGGAGACCAGCTTTTCCTTGGTCTGGCCCTGGAATTGCGGGTCGCGGATGAAGACTGACAGCATGACGGCCGTGCCGCCCAGGATGTCATCCGCCGTGATCTGCGCGGCGCGCTTGTTGCCGACCAGTTCGCCATAGGCTTTCAGTGCCCGCAGCAGCGCCGTGCGCAAGCCCTGCTCATGAGTGCCGCCCAGCGGGGTCGGCACGGTATTGCAGTAGGCGTTCAGGAAGCCGTCATCCTCGTCCGCCGGCCAGGCAATCGCCCATTCAATGCGGCCGTTCTCGCCATTCTGCACCTCCACCTCGCCGGTGAAGGGCTGCGCGGTGACCTGCGCGCGATCCTCCAGCGCATGGCCGAGGAAGTCGGCAAGGCCGCCGGGGAAATGCAGCGTGTCGCTGGCCGGTGTCGTATCGCTGCCGGTGATCAGCACGGGATCGCAGCTCCAGCGGATTTCCACGCCCTTGAACAGATAGGCCTTGGAGCGCGCCAGGCGGTACAGCATCGCCGGCTTGAAGCGTGCGCGCTCGCCGAAAATCTCCGGGTCGGGGTGGAATTTCAGCGTGGTGCCGCGCCGGTTCGGGGCGGCGCCGATCACCTCCAGCGGTCCCTGCGGTGCGCCGCGGCTGAAATGCTGGGCGTAAAGCCGTTTTTCGCGGGCGACCTCGACGGTCAGCCGGTCGGACAGCGCGTTCACCACGGACACACCGACGCCGTGCAGACCGCCAGCGGTCTTATAGACGGAATCGCTGAACTTGCCGCCGGAATGCAAGGTGGTGAGGATCACCTCCAGCGCCGATTTATCGCGGTATTTCGGGTGCGGATCGACCGGGATGCCGCGGCCATTGTCACGGACCACGACACTGCCATCTTCATGCAGTTCCAGTTCGATGCGGTTGGCATGGCCGGCCACCGCTTCGTCCATCGCATTGTCGAGCACCTCGGCGACCAGATGGTGCAGGGCACGCTCGTCGGTGCCGCCGATATACATGCCGGGCCGGCGCCGGACCGGTTCCAGCCCTTCGAGAACCTCGATATCCTTGGCGGTATAGTCGCCGGTATCGCGCGCTGTCGTTTGAAAAAGGTCTGCCATAAGCGGAGTATATCTGCAGCGGGCAACGGTTCAAGCGTATCCTGTGGGAGGTAACTTTAGATTAACAATATATAGTAGATATTGCCGCCTTTTAGAGGAGGGGAGAATGAACGAAACCGAAGCTGTGCCAAGCGAAAAGGCGCCGCATGGCGATCTGCAGATCAGGACGGTCGCCATGCCGGCCGACGCCAACCCGAATGGCGATATCTTCGGCGGCTGGGTGCTCTCCCAGATGGATATCGCGGGCGGTGTCGCGGCGCAGCAGCGGGCCGGCGGGCGGGTCGCCACGGTCGCGGTGGATGCGATGACCTTCCACCGGCCGGTTTTCATCGGCGACATTCTGTGCTGCTACACGGCTATCGAACGGGTGGGGCGCACCTCCATCACCATTCGCATCGAGGCCTGGGCGCAGCGTCGGGACCACAGCCCCCGCGTGCTGGTGACGGAAGGCACCTATACTTTCGTCGCCATCGACGAGAACCGGCGGCCGAGACCGGTCGATCCGGAAATCTGAGCCGCCCGCGCGAGACGAGACCTGCGCCTCGGACAGGGTTTTGTTGCAGTGCACGCATGGCAAATAGGACAGTAAAGCTTGCCTATTGTGCGTCGCAGCAATATATTGGTTTCAACGATATGGGAGAGCGCTCTTCGTAACCCATTTTTACGGAGATACCCGATGTTCAAAGACCTCGAAAAGACCCACGCGGCATATCAGAACTATGAGCTGCCGCCCTTCGATCCGAGCCAGATTTACATCCATGTCCGGTACGCGCGCCAGTTGCGCGCCCAGGCGATCAACGAGGGTATGACCCTGTTCATCGTGAACCCGGTTAAGGCCATTGTGCGCCGCACACTGGACGCCATGAAAAGCCACGGTGGCGCTGCTGCGCACTCCTGATCGGCAGCAGAATAAAATAAGGAACGGCTCCGCTGCGGCGGGGCCGTTTTTTTGTGCTCTCGCCATCTGTTTGCCTGGGAGCAACAAAAACGCCCCCGCCGGCTGGCGGGGGCGTTCTCATCCCGACTATCGGGAGACGGTCAGCTTAGACGCTGTAGTACATCTCGAACTCGATCGGGTGCGGGGTGTGCTCGAAGGCGTACACCTCTTCCCACTTCAGCGCGATGTAGGCGTCGATCATGTCGTTGGTGAACACCTCGCCGCGGGTCAGGAACTCGCGGTCGGCATCCAGTGACTGCAGGGCTTCGCGCAGCGAGCCGCAGACGGTCGGCACTTCCGCCAGCTCTTCCGGCGGCAGGTCGTACAGGTTCTTGTCCATCGGGTCGCCCGGATGGATCTTGTTGATGATGCCGTCGAGGCCGGCCATCATCAGCGCCGAATAGGTCAGGTACGGGTTGCCGGCCGGATCCGGGAACCGCACCTCGACGCGCTTGCCCTTCGGGCTGGCGACGTGCGGGATGCGGCAGGAAGCCGAACGGTTACGCGAGGAGTAGGCCAGCAGCACCGGCGCCTCGAAGCCCGGAATCAGCCGCTTGTAGCTGTTCGTCGTCGGGTTCGAGAAGGCGTTGATCGCACGGGCGTGCTTGATCACGCCGCCGATGTAATAGAGCGCCGTCTCCGACAGGTCGGCATAGCCGGAACCCGCGAAGGTGTTCTTGCCGCCCTTCCAGATCGACTGGTGGACATGCATGCCCGAGCCATTGTCGCCCTTCACCGGCTTCGGCATGAAGGTCGCGGACTTGCCATAGGCAGCGGCGACCATCTGGATGCAGTACTTGTAGATCTGCATGTTGTCGCCGCACTTCACCAGCGTGTCGAACTTGATGCCCAGCTCGTGCTGCGCCGCCGCCACTTCATGATGGTGCTTCTCGACGCTGACGCCCATCGCGGAGATGGTGTCCAGCATCTCGCCGCGCATGTCCTGGCCGCTATCGACCGGGGCAACCGGGAAATAGCCGCCCTTGGCCGGCGGACGGTGGCCGAGATTGCCTTCCGGATAGACCTTGCCGCTGTTGTACGGGCCTTCCTCGGAATCGAGGTGATAATAGGCCTCGTTCATACCGGTCTTGAAGCGCACGTCATCGAACACGAAGAACTCGGCCTCGGGGCCGAAATAGGCGATGTCGCCGATGCCGGTGCTGCCGAGATAGGCCAGCGCCTTCTTGGCGATGGAGCGCGGGTCGCGCTCGTAGGGCTGGCCGGTCGAGGGCTCCAGCACGTCGCACACCAGGATCAGCGTCGGCTGCGCCGAGAACGGATCCATCACGGCGGTCTCGAGGTCCGGCATGAGGGTCATGTCGGATTCGTTGATCACTTTCCAGCCGGCGATCGACGAGCCGTCGAACATGAAGCCTTCGACCAGCGCCTCTTCATCGACGGTCTCGATGTGCTGCGTCACGTGCTGCCACTTGCCGCGCGGGTCGGTGAAGCGGAGATCGACGTAGTTGGCGCCGTTCTCCTTGATCATCTGCATTACGGTCTTGGTGTCCGACATATCCCTTTTCCCTCGCTCGGGTTCTTAAGGTTTGGGTGACTGTGGTGGTTCTGCCGGGGGTTTACCCGGCAGTCTCGTTAGACGGCGTCCGCGCCGCGCTCGCCGGTACGAATACGGATAACCTCGTCAATGGTCGAGACGAAGATTTTTCCATCGCCGATGCGGCCGGTCTGGGCCGCCTGCTGGATGGCTTCGACGGCGCGTTCTACCATCGAATCTTCCATAACGATCTCGATTTTCACCTTGGGCAGGAAGTCCACGACATATTCGGCGCCCCGATACAGCTCGGTATGGCCCTTTTGCCGTCCAAAGCCCTTGGCCTCGGTGACGGTGATGCCCTGGATGCCAACCTCGTGCAGCGCCTCCTTCACTTCGTCCAATTTGAACGGCTTGATGATGGCTTCGACTTTTTTCATATGCGGTTCTCTTTTCGTCGTCTGCGGCTAAGGCCATCGGGAGGTACCGGGATCAGCTTCCGCCGCTCACGGTTAATCCTGTGATAGCAGGACTCATGCCAGCTTGCCGGAATCGCGGAAACGCCTGCATCGTCGCCCGGCGGCCTTGTCGCTGGTTGCGGGAATCGGGACGTTCTGATGTCATATTGCACACAAAACGGGCATTTGTTCGGCTAAATTTTAATCGTCCGGTGCTTAATATCGCGCCATAGTCACGCGGAGAGCAGTCTGCGGATGCGCGCCATTGCCTCCCGAATGTTCTCCGTGCTGTTGGCGTAGGAGAAACGCAGATAGCCCTCGCCATGCTTGCCGAAGCTGGTGCCGGCGATGACCGCGACGCCGGCTTCTTCCAGCAATCTTGTCTGCAGTTCCTTGGTGCCGATGCCGGTCCCCTCGACATTGGGGAAGGCATAGAAGGCACCGCCGGGTTCGACACAGCGGAAGCCCGGAATCTGGTTCAGCTCGGAGACGATGACACGGCGGCGCTCGTCGAACGCCTTCACCATGGCGTGAACGGCATCCTGCGGGCCAGTCAGCGCGGCGATGCCGGCATATTGCGTGGCCGCGTTCACACAGGAATGGCAGTTCACTGCCAGCTTCTCGGCATGCGGCAGCACGGCTTTCGGCCACACGCTGTAGCCAAGCCGCCAGCCGGTCATGGCGTAGGTCTTCGACCAGCCATCCAGCAGGATCACCCGGTCCTGCAGTTCCGGATAGGACAGCAGGCTGACATGCTCGCGCCCGTCATAGAGCATCTGGCCATAGATCTCGTCGCTCATGATCGTGACATGCGGGTGATCGGCCAGGCCTTTGGCCAGCTTGTCCATCTCCGCCTTCGGCACCGCGCCGCCGGTGGGGTTGGCGGGGCTGTTCAGCATCAGCAGGCGGGTCTTCGGCGTGATCCTGGACAGCACATCCTCGGCGGAGAAGGCGAAGCCGTTCTCCTCCAGCAGCGGGATCGGCACCGGTGTCGCGCCGGAAAAGCGGATCACCGATTCGTAGATCGGGAAGCCGGGATTCGGGTACAGGATCTCGACGCCGGGCTCGCCATACAGCATGGCGGCGAAGAACATCGTCACCTTGCCGCCGGGTACGATCAGCACCTGGCCGGGATCGACGCTTACCCCCAGACGGCGCTGCAGGTCGGCGCTGACCGCCTCGCGCAGGGCCGGAATGCCGGCCGCAGGCGTATAGCCATGATGCCCGTCGCGCAGCGCCTTGCAGGCGGCCTCCACGATATGGTCGGGCGTGCGGAAGTCGGGCTGGCCGATGCCCAGATTGATAATGTCCTTGCCCTGCGCGGCCAGCTGGCCGGCGCGGGCCAGCACCTCGAAGGCGGTTTCTGTGCCCAGCGTGGACATGCGGGCGGCGAGTTGCGGGGCGTCGGGTGTGATGGCCATGGCGGGATCGTTTCCTGGAAGGCTGGTTATTGTTGGCGGCCACTATGCCGCAAGCCGGGCAGGGCGGAGAAGCCGAAAACCGCATGGCCCGCGCCAGCACTTCATGCTACGAAATTTGCCCTTTTGCGGCACGAGAGTGCGATTCAATCTGAAACGATCCGGCTCTAGCGACGGGAACCCTGCCATGAAGCCAGCCAATGCCATCCTCTCCGGTTACGGAACCACCGTGTTCGAGGTGATGTCGCGGCTGGCCATGGAGAAGGGGGCGATCAATCTGGGACAGGGTTTCCCGGACGATAACGGGCCGGCCGAGGTGGTGGCCGCCGCGCAGGCGGCGCTGGCCGACCGGCCGAACCAGTATCCGCCGATGATGGGTGTGCCGGAGCTGCGCCAGGCCGTCGCCGCGCACAACAAGCGGTTCTACGATCTGGACGTGGACTGGCAGACCGAGACCATGGTGACCTCGGGCGCCACCGAGGCGCTGGCCTCCTGCCTGTTCGGGCTGATCGAGCCGGGCGACGAGGTTGTCCTGATCGAGCCGCTCTACGATTGCTACCTGCCGATGATCCGCCGCGCCGGCGGCATCCCGAAGCTGGTACGGGTCGAGCCGCCGCGCTGGGAACTGCCCTACGAGGCGCTGGCGGCGGCGTTTTCCGACAAGACCAAGCTGATCCTGCTGAACAGCCCGATGAACCCGGCCGCCAAGGTGTTCAGCCGCGAGGAGCTGGGATTTATCGCCGATCTGGTGAAGAAGCACGATGCCTATGCGGTCTGCGACGAGGTCTATGAGCACATCGTCTTCGACGGGCTGACACACCATCCGCTGATGACCCTGCCGGGCATGCGCGAACGCTGTGTGCGCATCGGTTCGGCCGGCAAGACCTTCTCGCTGACCGGCTGGAAGGTGGGCTATGTGACGGCCAGCCCGGCGCTGTTGCAGCCGATCTCGAAATGCCACCAGTTCCTGGTGTTCACCACGGCGCCCAACCTGCAGCGCGCGGTGGCCTTCGGCCTGATGCAGGATGACAGCTATTTCACCGGCCTGGCCGCCTCGATGCAGGCAAAGCGCGACCGTTTCTCCGCCGGCCTGCGCGAGATCGGCTTCGCGGTGCAGCCCTGCCAGGGCACCTATTTCGTGAATGCCGGCTTCGCGCCGCTGGGCTTTGCTGGCGATGACGCCGATTTCTGCCGCCATATCATCGAGGAGGCGGGGGTGGCCGCGATTCCGGTGTCGGCCTTCTATCAGGATCAGGAGAGTGCCGTGCGCACCACGGCGCGCTTCTGCTTCTCCAAGCAGGATACGGTGCTGGACGAGGCACTGGACCGGCTGGCCCGGCATTTTGGCAGACAAGCGGCCTGAACCCTGAAGAATCCCACATCTGGTTCTTGACCGGAAAGGGACGTTCGGGTACCAAGGCGCTCCCACGGTGGCGGGCTTAGCTCAGTTGGTTAGAGCGCTTGGTTGTGGTCCATGAGGTCACGGGTTCGAACCCCGTAGCTCGCCCCATTTCCCCAAAGTGTCGTGCGATAGAAAAAGGCGCGCCGGATTTCTCCGACGCGCCTTGTGTATTTTCTGCTGCTCCCCGATCAGGCGACGGCGAAATCCGCCGCCGTCAGGTCGGCCACGGCCACGCCCTGCAGCGTGATGCTGTTGCTGCCGCCGAGATCGATCACGACGTTGCCGCCGCTGTTCACCGCTGCCGCCAGCACCTGCTCGGCACTGAACAGGCCGTTGCTGTTGGCGTTGGACGAAATGAACAGCTTGTCCGTGCCGGCCTGGAAGTCGGTGATGACATCGACGCCGCTGGCCGCTTCGAAGATGAAGAAGTCCACCCCGTCGCCACCAGTCAGCGTGTCATTGCCCTGGCCGCCATAGAGCAGGTCGTTGCCAGCCCCGCCATCGATCGAGTCATGGCCCTTGCCGCCGCGCAACACTTCGCCCGCGTTGCCGCCGATAATGGTGTCGGCGTTGCGGTTGCCGTTGGCCACCGCCACGCCGCTGTCGCCGCTGAGGTCGATCCGGTCGTTGCCGTCGCCGCCCTCAATGGTGTCGTTGCCGGCCCCGCCGGTCAGCGAATCGTTGCCGGCACCGCCGCGGATGCTGTCATTGTAGCCGCCGCCATTGATCGTGTCGGCGCCATCGCTGCCGTTACGCTGCTCGGTCAGCACGGAGTCGCCGCGCAGTTCCAGATTCTGGATGCGGGTATCCTGGCTGGCGGCGGTATCCGCCTCGGCATACGGCGTGGTGCTGTGGAGAGCGGCCAGATATTCCGCCAGGGCATCCTGTTCCGTGCCGGGGGCGGCGAAGGTGGAGAGACCGGCGTCGGTCAGCGTGTCGGCCAGATCGACCCGGTTCGCGAAGGTCGGGTCGGCGGCGATGAAATCGTCCAGCGGATAGCTGTCGCCGCCATCGGCCAGGAAGCTCAGCGTCACCATGCGGATCGCGCGGCTGGCGTCGCCCACCAGTTCGCCATTCTGCACGATGACATCGACGATGAAGCCGTCATCGTCAACGATGGCGAGGTTCTGAATGCGGCTGCCGGCTGCCTGGTCCGTGTCGTAGCTGAAGCGCAGCCCGCCCCACTGGCCGAACTGGCCCGGTGAGGCGCCGCCGCCGGAAGCGGCGACGGAATGCTCCACCAGCTGCTTCAACTGGTCGGCGGTGACGGTCACGACCGACAGCGCGTTGTTGAAGCGCAGCGAGTTCAGGATATCGAGCTGCGAGACCTGGCCGGCTTCCTTGCCGGACAACGCATTCGCCTCGGGCGCCGACAGCTCGTACACGCCGGGCGAGGTTTCGCTGACCTGGCCGATGGCGGCACGGATGCCGCCGCCATTCTTCATCGAGACCAGCACGCTGCTGTCAGTCTGCTTCGCCACATAGAGGTTGGCGTCGGCGGTCAGGTTGCCGAGGTTGGTTTCTTCGGTGCGCACCGAGCCGCGCACGCCGTTCAGATAAACGCTGGTGCTGCCGGTGATGACGCCGTCCTGCGCGGTGACGATGGAGCTGACCGCACTGGTCAGTTCCTGCACCAGATCGCCCTTGCTGCCATCGGCGAAGGCATCGGTCGTGCCGTACAGCGCCTCGACCTGCTCGGTCGTGGAGGCGAAGGCGCCGCTGACATTCGCATCGATGCTGGAGGTATCGAGCACGCCATTGTCGTTGAAGGTCAGCACCAGCCGGCCGACATAGCTGTATTCGCCGTCGGTGCTGACGATGGCGACCGGATCGCCGTCGGCGTTGGTGGTGAGGTAGGGATAGGTCTCGGCCGGCGTATCGCCATCCTGCAGGCCGCGCGACACGTCCTCGGCATCGGCCTGCAGCGTGTCGGAGCCGCCGGCGATGATCACGTCCACGCCTTTCAGCAGGCCGGCCAGTTCCTTTTCCAGCGCGATCTGCTGCAGGTGGCTGACCAGGATGATCTTGTTCACCCCAGCGGCCAGCATGGCGTCGATTTCCGGCTGGATGATCGCGGCCAGCGCGGCCATATCGTTGCTGCCGCCGCTTTCGACAACCACGCTGCCCGGCGAGGAGATCGAGGCCAGTACCTGCGTCGTGGCACCCACAACGCCGATCTTTTCGCCGCTGCGCTCGATGATGGTGGAGGCGGCCAGCTTCGGCGCGCCGGAGACCAGCTCGCCCGCCGCATTCAGCGACTGGAAGGCGGTGTTGGTCTGCAACTCGCTGCTATAAAGCGCGTTCAACCCGCTATTGGCCGAGAAGTCCAGATTGGCGCTGAGATACGGGAACATGGCGCCGAGCCAGCCGGTATCGGCCGTGCTGCTGCCCAGGCTGGCGGCGATCACCGACTGCAGACCGTCCGTGCCGGCATCGAAATCATGGTTGCCGAGCGCCGAGGCATCGAAGCCGATGGTGTTCATGATCGCGATGTCGAGTCGGCCGGAGCCAGCCGACAGGTCCTCGAAGCTCTGACCGTAAAGCTGGGTATAGACCGTGTTCAGCGTTGCCGCGATGGAAGAATCGGCGGCCGCGTTGAAGAACGGGCCGGGGATGAAATTGTCGCCGGCGGACAGCACGACGGTGTTCGCGTAGGTGTCTTCCAGGTAATCGACGATGGCGGCGAAATTCGGCGCCCGCCCAATCGCGTCAACACCGCCTTCCAGATCGGAAGCGTGCAGGATTTGTAACGTATAGGCCATTTGAGTTCCCCCTCTAAGGCTTTACGGGCCGCAAGCGGCCAATCCTGTCTCGATTAAACGGGGGCGGTTACGTCGGCATGGCGGGGCGGTTGCGCTGGCGTGAAGAGTTGCGGACGGTTTCATGAAACGATCCCGCGACTGCAGCGCTGATCTGCCCTGGCGCGTGCTTGTCACGACGCAGCGCCGGGCCTATGCATGAACCGTCTTAATGAAGGGGAGGGACGAACAGGTGACCCAGGCGATGCCGCTCAAGGAAAGATTGCAGGCCGGCAAGCCTGCCCTAGGCTGCTTTCTCAACATGGCGAACGGGATGGCGGCGGAAATCTGCGCGCGCGCCGGCTTCGACATGGTGCTGATCGATTGCGAACACGGGCCAGGCGATATCACGGCGGCGATCCAGCAGATGCAGGCAGCCCAGGCCGGCGGTTGCCCGGCCATGGTCCGCGTGCCCTGGAACGACACGGTCTATCTGAAGCGCATCCTGGATGCCGGTGCGCAGGGCGTGATGATTCCTGCCATCAGCACGGCAGAGGAGGCACAGGCCGCCGTCGCCGCCTGCCGCTATCCGCCGCGCGGCGTGCGTGGCATCGCCTATCCCATCGTCCGCGCTTCCGGTTATGGCGCCGATCTCGCCACCTATCTGGAAAAGACGGTCGATGAGCTGCTGGTCATGGCACAGATCGAAACCCGCGCCGGCGTCGAGAATGCAGCATCCATCGCCGGCACCGAGGGCGTCGATCTGATCTTCGTCGGGCCGATGGATCTGTCCGCCAGTCTCGGCTATTTCGGCCAGCCGGACCACCCCGAGGTGCGCAAGATTATCGAGGGCGTGAAGGTGAAGGTGAAACAGGCGGGCAAGCTGATCGGCATTATCCCGACGCCGGAATTCGACGCGCGCACGCTGTTCGGCCAGGGCTACGACCTGGTGCTGGACGGCGCCGATGTCGCCTTCCTGCGCGACGGCGCGCTGGCGAAGGTCCGGGCGGTCGCCGACATCACCGGCGGGAAGTAGCCATGAAAGCCGCCTCCCTGGCGCTGCTGACCACCGCCCAGATGTATGCGGCGGACAAGGCGGCGATGACGGGGGGCGTGCCCGGCCTCGACCTGATGGAGGCGGCGGGCAGGGCGGTCGCCGACGCGATCCGCCGGCGCTGGGCGCCCAGACCGGTGCTGGTGCTGGCAGGGCCGGGCAATAATGGCGGCGATGGCTATGTCGCCGCACGTCTGCTGGCGGCGGCCGGCTGGCCGGTGACAATCGCCGCGCTGGTGCCGCCGGGAGAGCTTAAAGGCGACGCGGCCGTCATGGCCGCGCGCTGGGCCGGCCCGGTTATCGGCTTTGACGACATCGATTGGAGCGGCATCGGGCTTGTCATCGACGCGCTGTTCGGTGCTGGCCTGTCGAAACCGGTGGATGGCCTGGCGCGCGCGGCGCTGGAGGCGGCAGGGGCGCGAGGCCTGCCCATCATTGCGGTCGATGTGCCGAGCGGCGTTTCCGGCGATACCGGTGAGGTTCTAGGGTACGCGCCACAGGCGGCGCTGACTGTCAGCTTCTTCCGCGCCAAGCCGGGCCATCTGCTGCTGCCCGGTCGCGATCTCTGCGGGACCGTCGAGATCGCCCCCATCGGCATTCCTGAATCGGTAATGGATGACATCGCCCCGGCCTGCTGGCGCAACGGCCCGGCGCTGTGGCTGGACAGCCTGCCGGTACCGCGCGGTGACACCCACAAATACCATCGCGGCCATGCGCTGATCCTAGGCGGGCCGATGACCGGCGCCGGAAGGCTGGCGGCGCAGGCGGCACGGCGCATCGGGGCGGGGTTGGTGAGCCTCGCGGTGCCGCCGGGGACCGCCGATATCTATGCCGCCGACCATTCGGGTGCCATCGTGCAGGAATGTCCGGACAGGGAGGCGCTTGCCGATATCCTGCGCGATCCGCGCCGCAACGCGCTGCTGGCCGGGCCGGGAGCGGGGCAGGGCGCGGAGGTGCGTCCTGCCGTGAGCGCCGTGCTGGAGACCGGACGCGCGACGGTGCTGGATGCCGACGCCATCAGCGCCTTCGCTGGCGAGGCGGCTGCGCTGGCCGCGCTGATTAAGGGGCCGTGTGTGCTGACCCCGCATGACGGCGAGTTCGCGCGGCTGTTCCCTGACCTTATGGGCGACAGGCTGAACCGCGCCCGTCAGGCGGCCAGGATGCTGGGTGCGGTGCTGGTCCTGAAGGGTTCGGACACGGTGATCGCGGCGCCGGATGGCCGGGCGGTTATCAACGACAATGCCCCCGCCGACATGGCGACAGCCGGAGCCGGCGATGTGCTGGCGGGACTGGTGCTGGGACTGCTGGCGCAACGCATGCCGGCCTTCGAGGCCGCGGCCGCCGCCGTCTGGCTGCATGGCGCCGCCGCCGGCATCGCGCCGGCCGGGCTGATCGCCGAGGATATCCCCGACCGTCTGCCGGGCCTGCTGCAGCGGCTGCGGCGGAATCGCGCACCGGGCTTTTGAGCGGGTGTTGCCGCGTCCCGGCAATTGGTATACAAGCGCCCCCTTAGCGTTGCTCGGGAGAGCGGCGATAGCGCTTGGTTGCACGGCCCCAGGCTTTATGGTCCGTGGCTTTATGGCTGGCGCGTCGCGATCCCGGCCGGTGCGGCGTCCCGGGCGGGCGTGGTGAAATTGGTAGACACGCAGGATTTAGGTTCCTGTGGCGAAAGCCGTGGGGGTTCAAGTCCCTCCGCCCGCACCATGCCGCCTAAGGCCGGGTTGCCATTCCGGATAGTACGCGTTGAAGATTTGACCTGACACCGCCGCCCGTCGCGGCCCCAGACGAGAACGATTCGAGAGCCCCATGGAAATCACCCAGACGCAGTCCGCCGGCTTGACCCGTGAATTCAAGGTGGTCGTTGCCGCCAAGGACATCGAGGAAAAGCTGAATATCCGCCTTGCGGAAGTGCAGGGGATGGTCAACCTGCCGGGCTTCCGCCCCGGCAAGGTGCCGTTGACGCTGGTGAAGAAGCGCTTTGGCGCCTCGGTCATGGGCGAGGTGCTGGAGCAGGTGGTGCAGGACAGCTCCAGCCAGGCTCTCGCGGAGAATAATGTCCGTCCGGCGATGCAGCCGCAGATCGAGATCGAGAAGTTCGACGAGGGTGCCGACCTCGAATACAAGCTGAAGGTCGAGGTCATGCCGGAGATCGTGCCGGTCGATTTCTCCACCATCGAGGTCGAGCGCGAGACCGCCGAAATCGCCGAGGAAGAGATCGAGCAGGCGATGTCCCGCATCGCCGAGCAGAACCAGCAGACCAAGCCGGTCGAGAAGAAGCGCGCGGTGAAGAGCGGCGACGTGGTGGTGATCGATTTCACCGGCAAGCTGGAAGGCAAGGATGACGACCGGCTGAAGGGCGAGGGCGCGCGCCTGACGCTCGGCTCCAACACTTTCATCGCCGGCTTCGAGGATCAGCTGGTCGGCGCCAAGCCCGGCGAGACCCGCGAAGTGAAGGTGACCTTCCCGGAGGAGTACGGCAATGCCGAACTCGCTGGCAAGGAAGCCGCTTTCACCGTCGAGGTGAAGGAACTGCACGAGCCGATCCCGGTCGAGATGAATGACGAGTTCGCCAAGAGCCTGGGCTTCGACGATCTGGAAGGCGTGAAGGCCGCTATCCGCCAGCAGATCGAGGGCGAGTACAAGCAGGCCGCGCGCACCAGGGTGAAGCGCCGCCTGCTCGACAAGCTGGCCGAGTCGCACAGCTTTGAGGTGCCGCAGGGCATGCTCGACGCCGAATACGAGACCATCGTGCGCCAGATTGCTGGCGCGGATCACGATCACGCGCATGACCACGATCATGATCACGACCACGATCATGACCATGATCACGATCACGGGCATGACCACGATCACGGGCATGACCACGATCACAAGCACGCCGTCGATGAGAAGCTGAACGACGAGGAGAAGTCGGAGTACCGCACCATCGCCGAGCGCCGCGTGCGTCTGGGCCTGCTGCTCTCCGAGGTCGGCCGCTTGAACAACATCGATGTCAGCGATGAGGAAGTGCAGCGCGCGATGATCCAGGAAGCCAGCCGCTATCCGGGTCAGGAGCGTCAGGTGGTCGAATTCTACCGCGGCAATCCGCAGGCGCTGGCCAATCTGCGTGCGCCGCTGTTCGAGGAGAAGATCATCGATTTCATCCTCGAAATGGCCAAGGTCTCGGAAAAGACCGTAACGGCGGAAGAGCTGTTCAAGCCGATCGACGAGGATGGCGAGGAAGCCGGCGCCGACAAGAAGAAGCCGGCGAAGAAGGCCGCCGCCAAGAAGACCAAGGCTGCCGACAAGGATGCCAAGGCAGACGCCAAGGATGAGGCTGCGGAAGCCAAGCCGAAGAAGCCGGCGAAGAAGGCCGCCGCCAAGTCGGAGTGATCCTGCGCTTGAAGCCGGGCTTGTTGCGGGCCAAATTCCCGTGACATGATGCCCACCGCCGCCGGGTACGACGCCCGGCGGCTTCGGTCCGAAGCAGGAAAGCACCCGAGCGATGAGTGAGCGTGATCCGATCGACGTCTATATGAACACCCTGGTCCCGATGGTGGTCGAGCAGACCAACCGGGGCGAGCGGGCCTACGACATCTATTCCCGGCTGTTGAAGGAACGGATCATCTTCCTGACGGGGCAGGTGCATGACGGCGTGGCCAGCCTGATCTGTGCCCAGTTGCTGTTCCTGGAGTCGGAAAACCCGACCAAGGATATTGCGATCTACATCAATTCGCCGGGCGGTGTCGTCACCTCCGGTCTCGCGATGTACGACACCATGCAGTATATCCGCCCCGACGTGTCCACCCTGTGCATCGGCCAGGCGGCGTCGATGGGGTCGCTGCTGCTGGCCGCTGGTGCCAAGGGCAAGCGCTTCTGCCTGCCGCATTCGCGCGTGATGGTGCATCAGCCTTCCGGCGGGGCCCAGGGGCAGGCGACGGACATCGAGATTCAGGCGCGTGAAATCCTCTCGATCCGCGCCCGATTGAACCGGATTTACGCCGATCATACCGGTCAGCCGATCGAGGAAATCGAAAAGACGCTGGAACGCGACCGATTTATGTCGGCCGAAGAAGCGAAGAATTTCGGCCTGATCGACGAGGTCGTTTCCCGCCGCGCCGTGCCTGAGGCGGAAGAAAAGAAATAACGATCAATGGGTTATGGCGCGCGCCTTTACCTGGCGGTTGCCATAACCCATTTAAATAATGTTGATCGTGTGAAGGCGGCTGTAACGAAATCGACGCATGGCCGCGCTTTTTCACATTGAGCCCAGCGGAACGCTGCGGCTAACATAGCCTATTGAGCGCACGTGACCCCACGGAGTTAAGATGAGCAAATCCGGCGGCGGCGATTCGAAGAATACGCTTTATTGCTCCTTTTGCGGCAAGAGCCAGCACGAGGTCCGCAAGCTGATCGCGGGTCCGACCGTATTCATTTGTGATGAATGCGTCGAACTGTGCATGGACATCATCCGCGAGGAGCATAAGAGCAGCCTCGTCAAATCGCGCGACGGCATTCCGACGCCAACGGAAATCCGGACCGTGCTGGACGACTACGTCATCGGACAGAGCCACGCCAAGCGCGTGCTGTCGGTTGCCGTGCACAACCACTACAAGCGGTTGGCGCATGGTGCGAAGAATGGCGATGTCGAGCTGGCAAAGTCGAACATCCTGCTGGTCGGCCCGACCGGCTGCGGCAAGACGCTGCTGGCCCAGACCCTAGCGCGCATCATCGATGTGCCCTTCACCATGGCCGATGCGACGACACTGACCGAGGCGGGCTATGTCGGCGAGGATGTGGAGAACATCATCCTGAAGCTGCTGCAGGCCGCCGACTACAATGTCGAGCGGGCGCAGCGCGGCATCGTCTATATCGATGAGGTCGACAAGATTTCCCGCAAGTCGGACAATCCGTCGATCACGCGGGACGTCTCGGGCGAGGGCGTGCAGCAGGCGCTGCTGAAGATCATGGAAGGCACCGTTGCCTCCGTGCCGCCGCAGGGCGGGCGCAAGCATCCGCAGCAGGAATTCCTGCAGGTCGATACGACCAACATCCTGTTCATCTGCGGCGGTGCCTTCTCCGGGCTGGAGAAGATTATCGGGCAGCGCAACAAGGGCACCTCGATCGGCTTCGGCGCCGATGTGCAGGGGCCGGAGGAGCGCCGCACCGGCGATGTGCTGCGCGAGGTCGAGCCGGAGGATCTGCTGAAATTCGGCCTGATCCCCGAATTTATCGGCCGTCTGCCGGTTCTCGCGACGCTGGAGGATCTGGACGAGAATGCGCTGGTGGACATCCTCAGCAACCCGAAGAACGCGCTGGTCAAGCAGTACCAGCGGCTGTTCGAGATGGAGGATGTGCATCTGACCTTCGCCGAGGACGCCCTGCGCGCCATCGCGCAGAAGGCGATCCAGCGCAAGACCGGCGCGCGCGGCCTGCGTTCGATCATGGAGAGTATCCTGCTGGACCCGATGTTCGACCTGCCGGGCATGGAGGATATCGACGAGATCGTCGTGAACCGCGAGGTTGTGGAGAGCAAGGTGGCGCCGCTCTATGTCCACAGCCGCGAGCGCAATAAGGACGCGAATACCAGCGCGTGACGGTCCCCCGTTGGCGTCCTCTGGGGGCTGCATCGACATTGAAATCCGAACTGGCCACAACCTCTAATCAAGGGGTTGTGGCTGTTCCGTCTTGACGGACGATGTATGGTGCTGCCACGCTCTTGAACGGGCCTGAACAAGGGCCATCTGATTAGTCGAAAGGTCGATCTGCCATCCCGCGCCATTTTCTGTCGCTTCCAGCCTTATCGAAGCGGTTATTCCCCCGGCGGGACAGGGTCGAAAAGAGGTAGAATGTACGAGCAATCGCGTGACGGCACGTTTCCGGTTCTCCCGCTGCGGGACATCGTGGTGTTTCCGCACATGATCGTTCCCCTTTTCGTCGGGCGCGAAAAATCTGTTCGCGCGCTCGAGGATGTGATGCGCGACGACAAGCAGATCATGCTTGTCACGCAGAAGGACGCCAGCCAGGACGATCCGCAGTCCGGCGATATCTATCAGGTGGGCACCATCGGTACTGTGCTGCAGCTGCTGAAGCTGCCGGACCAGACCGTTAAGGTGCTGGTCGAAGGTGGCCAGCGCGCCCGCATCAAGAGCTTTACCGACAATCCGGACTTCTTCCAGGCCTATGCCGAAGTGTTCGACGATGTTGCTTCCGAAGGGCAGGAGCTGGAGGCGCTGTCGCGCGCCGCGGTCGCGCAGTTCGAGCAGTACATTAAGCTGAACAAGAAGATCCCGCCGGAGGTGCTGGTTTCGATCAATCAGATCGACGATCCCAGCAAGCTTGCCGATACGGTCGCCTCGCATCTGGCGCTGAAGATCGCCGACAAGCAGCAGCTTCTGGAGACCAACTCGATCGCCGAGCGGCTGGAGAAGATCTTTGCCTTCATGGAGGGCGAGATCGGTGTGCTGCAGGTGGAAAAGCGCATCCGCAACCGCGTGAAGCGGCAGATGGAGAAGACCCAGCGCGAGTACTATCTGAATGAGCAGATGAAGGCGATTCAGAAGGAGCTGGGCGAGGGCGAGGACGGCCGCGACGAGGTCGCCGAGCTGGAGGAGCGGATCAAGAAGACGCGCTTCTCCAAGGAAGCGCGCGACAAGGCGATGGCGGAGCTGAAGAAGCTGCGCTCGATGAGCCCGATGTCGGCCGAATCGACGGTGGTGCGCAACTATCTCGACTGGATGCTTTCGATTCCGTGGAAGAAGCGCAGCAAGGTCAAGAAGGACATCAAGCTGGCGCAGGAGGTTCTCGACGCCGATCATTACGGGCTCGAGAAGGTGAAGGAGCGCATCCTCGAATATCTCGCCGTGCAGCAGCGAGTGGGCAAGATCAAGGGGCCGATCCTGTGCCTCGTTGGCCCGCCGGGCGTCGGCAAGACCTCGCTGGGCAAGTCCATGGCGAGGGCGACGGGCCGCAATTTCGTGCGCATCAGCCTGGGCGGCGTGCGCGACGAGGCGGAAATCCGCGGCCATCGGCGCACCTATATCGGCTCCATGCCGGGCAAGGTGATCCAGGGCATGAAGAAGGCGAAGACCTCGAACCCGCTGTTCCTGCTGGACGAGATCGACAAGCTGGGCGCCGATTGGCGCGGCGATCCCAGCTCGGCGCTTCTGGAGGTGCTGGATCCCGAGCAGAACCTGAACTTCAACGACCATTATCTGGAGGTCGATTACGACCTGTCGGATGTGATGTTCGTGACCACGGCGAACACGCTGCGCATGCCGCAGCCGCTGCTCGACCGCATGGAGGTCATTCGCATCCCCGGTTACACCGAGGATGAGAAGGTGGAGATCGCACGCCGTCACCTGATCTCGAAGCAGGTATCCGAGAACGGCCTGAAGGAAGCGGAATGGTCGATCTCCGATGGCGCGCTGCGTGACCTGATCCGTTACTACACGCGGGAAGCCGGCGTGCGTAACCTGGAACGCGAGATCGCGAACCTGGTGCGCAAGGCGGTGAAGGAAATCCTGTCCGAGAGCAAGGAGAGCATCAAGGTCACCAGCACCAACCTCGACAAATATGCGGGCGTGCGCAAGTTCCGCTATGGCGAGGTGGAACTGGAAGATGCCGTCGGCGTGGTGACCGGCCTGGCCTGGACCGAAGTTGGCGGCGAGTTGCTGTCGATCGAGGCAGTGACGCTGCCGGGCAAGGGCAAGGTGGCCGCGACCGGCAAGCTGGGCGATGTGATGAAGGAATCGGTGCATGCCGCCGAGTCCTACGTGAAGTCGCGCTCCATCGCTTTCGGTATCAAGCCGACGATCTTCGAGAAGAAGGACATCCACGTCCATGTTCCCGAAGGGGCGACCCCGAAGGACGGTCCGTCGGCCGGCGTGGCGATGATCACGGCCATCGTCTCTGTGCTGACCGGCATTCCGGTGCGCCGGGATGTTGCGATGACCGGCGAGATCACGCTGCGCGGCCGCGTGCTGCCGATCGGCGGCCTGAAGGAGAAACTTCTGGCGGCACTGCGTGGCGGGTTGAAGACCGTGCTGATCCCGCAGGAGAACGAAAAGGACTTGGCGGATATCCCGGACAATGTGAAGAAGGGTCTGGATATCATCCCCTGCGCGAACATCGACGAGGTTCTGAAGGTGGCGTTGAGCCAGCCGCTGATCCCGATCGAATGGGATGAGAGTAAGGTGGAGCCGGTGTCCCGGCCTGCCGGCGAAGAGGATCGGGGCGGTCTGACGACCCACTGATCCTGCCCACAGGCTCAGATTGTCTGAGTGAATTGCCGAATCGGCCCCCTGTCCTCGTGACCGGGGGCCGATTTTTTTCGCATTCCTCTCCGGATGCATCCCGGAATATGCGGCAAACTTGCATTTATCCCCAGAAAACGTCAGGAAACTGCGGATTTCTGCGGCTTGGCGATTGACGCAGGCGGATCGGGCGATTTACAGTCTCTCGGTCTTGAGGATGTCCTCGTGGCGTTCTTGGGCGTTGATTTGAATACGCCTTTCTTTTTTGAGGATTGCGAGGGGGGCCGACGTGAATAAAAATGAACTCGTGGCTGCGGTCGCGGAAAACAGCGGACTGACGAAGGCTGATGCCGGTAAGGCAGTCGATGCTGTTTTCGATTCGATTACTTCTGCGCTGAAGACGGGGGACGAAGTTCGTCTCGTTGGCTTTGGCACTTTTGCCGTCTCGGCGCGCGCGGCCAGCGAAGGTCGTAACCCGCGGACCGGTGAGAAGATCAAGATCCCAGCTTCCAAGCAGCCGAAGTTCAAGGCTGGCAAGGGTCTGAAGGACGCGATCAACTAAATCGCGTTCCGTTTTGGGGCTTTAGAAATCACGCCAGCGGGTTTTCTCCTGGCGTGATTTTTATTTCGGCGCCGCGCGCGCCGATGCCAGAGGGAATCTGGTGCTTAAGGGCGATTAGCTCAGCGGTAGAGCGTCTCGTTTACACCGAGAATGTCGGCGGTTCGATCCCGTCATCGCCCACCATTTCCAGGCTATCCGCGACGCTTTGTAACGGCTTCTACTTTAGCGTCGGACAATCTGTTTCAGCTTGGAGAAAGATCGTTGACACCCATCGGGTGAGACGCTATTTCAAGGCTCCCTTTCACGAGGGGCCCTGTCGCGGGGGTGTAGCTCAGTTGGTTAGAGTGCCGGCCTGTCACGCCGGAGGTCGCGGGTTCGAGCCCCGTCACTCCCGCCATTTCTTCGGAAATGAATACCCGATTTCGCTGTCGATGCGTCGCCACTTTCCGTGTGCGGCGCATTACGCGTTTTAGGGCGCGTTCCGGTGGATTTTGGCGCGTCTGAATGCATGCTGCATGTGCGGTTTGCTTTGCCAAATGATATGTCATCTGTATAGTGGCGCCCGTATCCGATGGCTGACGAAGTCGCTGTCCGATGGCGATGGCCAGGGGCAGCGTACGGCGGACTGCCAAATGCACGGGACAGGGGCCTTGAGCCCCGACACCAACCCGGTGAGTTCTCGCTAGGGCCGCATCGCATGGAAGAGTTTCTGAAAGAGTATCTGGCGATACTGATCTTTCTCGGCGTAGCCATTGGTTTGGCCGCCGTGATGGTGATCGCCTCCTATCTCGTCGCGCCGCAGCGTCCCGATTCCGAAAAAGTGTCGGCTTACGAGTGCGGGTTCGAGGCCTTCGACGATGCGCGCAGCCGGTTCGATGTGCGCTTCTATCTGGTGGCGATCCTGTTCATCATCTTCGATCTTGAGGTTGCCTTCCTGTTTCCCTGGGCAATCTCGCTGGGCGAGATCGGGCTGTTCGGCTTCTGGTCGATGGTGGTGTTCCTCGGCATCCTGACCATCGGCTTTGCCTATGAATGGAAGAAAGGAGCCCTGGAATGGGAGTGACCCTTCCGCGCAACGGCCTCGTGCCGGCTCCCCAGGGGGCGCTGCCTCCCGGCGCCGAGCAGGACGCCCTGCTGCGCCATGTGACCGACGAGATGTCCGACAAGGGGTTCGTGGTCGCTCAGCTGGACAAGCTGATCGGCTGGGCACGCAGCGGTTCGATGTGGCCGATGACCTTCGGTCTCGCCTGCTGCGCGGTGGAAATGATGCACACCGCTGCCAGCCGCTACGATCTCGACCGCTACGGCATCGTGTTCCGCCCCAGCCCGCGCCAGTCCGACGTGATGATCGTCGCCGGCACGCTGTGCAACAAGATGGCGCCGGCCCTGCGCAAGGTCTATGACCAGATGGCGGAGCCGCGCTATGTCATCTCGATGGGCAGCTGTGCCAATGGCGGCGGCTATTACCATTATTCCTATTCGGTGGTGCGCGGATGCGATCGCGTTGTGCCGGTCGATATCTATGTGCCGGGTTGCCCGCCGACGGCGGAGGCCCTGCTCTACGGTATCCTGCAATTGCAGAAGAAAATCGGCCGTTCCAGCAGCTTTGCCCGCTGATCCCCTCTCTTCGCTAGCGACTGCATCATGAACCAAGCATTGATCGATCTGGGCGACTATATCGCCGGCGCTGCGGCGAACGAGGTGGAGCGCAGCGAGCTTGTCTCCGATGAGCTGATCCTGTGGACGCGCCCGGCCTCGCTGATCCGGCTGATGACCATGCTGCGCGATGACAGCAACTGTCAGTTCAAGGTGCTGGTCAGCGTCTGCGGGGCCGATTACCCGGCGCGCGAACAGCGCTTCGAGGTGGTCTATAACCTGTTGAGCATGAAGCATAACCAGCGCATCCGGGTGAAGGTGGCAACCGACGAGGCGACGCCGGTGCCGTCGGTCGTAGGGGTGTTCCCCAGCGCCAACTGGTTCGAGCGCGAGACCTGGGATCTCTACGGCGTGCTGTTCAGCGACCATCCCGACCTGCGCCGCATCCTCACCGACTACGGTTTCGAGGGACATCCGCTGCGCAAGGATTTCCCGCTGACCGGCTATGTCGAGGTGCGCTATGACGAAGAGCAGAAGCGCGTGGTGTATGAGCCGGTGAAGCTGGTGCAGGATTTCCGGACCTTCGATTTCACCAGCCCGTGGGAAGGCATGACCCGTCAGCTTCCGGGCGACGAAAAGGCCAATGTCCCGCAGGATGAGGGGAAAGCCTGATGCCTGAGGTCACAATCAAGCCGATGACGCTGAATTTCGGCCCCCAGCATCCGGCCGCCCATGGCGTGCTGCGGCTGGTGCTGGAGATGGACGGCGAGGTCATCGAGCGTGCCGACCCGCATATCGGCCTGCTGCATCGCGGCACCGAGAAGCTGATCGAGTACAAGACCTACCTTCAGGCCGTGCCCTATTTCGACCGGCTGGATTACGTCTCGCCGATGTGCCAGGAGCATGCCTATGCGCTGGCGGTCGAGAAGCTGCTGGGCATCGGGGTGCCGGCGCGCGCGCAATATATCCGCGTGCTCTATGCCGAGATCACCCGCATCCTGAACCATCTGCTGAACATCACCACTTTCGCGCTCGATGTCGGTGCCATGACGCCGCTGCTCTGGGGCTTCGAGGAACGCGAGAAGCTGATGGAGTTCTATGAGCGGGTGTGCGGTGCGCGCCTGCATTCGGCCTATTTCCGGCCGGGCGGCGTGCATCAGGACCTGCCAGCCGGGCTGGCTGACGACATTCTGGCCTGGATAGAGACTTTCCCGGCGGTGATCGACGATATCGAGAGCCTGCTGACCGAGAACCGCATCTTCAAGCAGCGCACCGTCGATATCGGCGTCATGTCGGCGGAGGAGGCGCAGGCCTGGGGCTTCTCCGGCCCGTCGCTGCGCGCCTCCAACGTGGCGTGGGATCTGCGCAAGTCGCAGCCCTACGACGCTTATGCCGACATGGATTTCGACGTGGTGATCGGCAAGACCGGCGATTGCTATGCGCGGTATCTGGTGCGCATGGAAGAGATGCGCCAGAGCCTGAAAATCATGCGCCAGGCCATTGAGAAGATGCCGGATGGCCCGGTGAAGACCACAGACCGCAAGGTGGCGCCGCCGAAGCGCGGCGAGATGAAGCAGTCGATGGAAGCGCTGATCCATCACTTCAAGCTCTATACCGAGGGCTATCACGTGCCGGCCGGCGAGACCTATACCGCCGTCGAGGCGCCGAAGGGCGAGTTCGCCGTGTATCTGGTGGCCGATGGCAGCAACCGGCCGTACCGCTGCCATATCCGCGCCCCGGGGTTCCCGTTCCTGGCGGCCATGGATTACATGTGCAAGGGGCACATGCTGGCCGATTCCGTGGCGATCCTGGGGTCGCTCGACATCGTTTTCGGGGAGATCGACCGATGAGCGCCGCGCCGACCGTGAAGGTGCAGCAGCCGGAGAGCTTCTCCTTCACCAAGGAGAACATGGCGACGGTCAAGAAGATCATCGCCAAGTACCCGGAAGGCCGCCAGCTTTCTGCCGTCCTGCCGTTGCTCGACCTGGCGCAGCGCCAGCACGACAACTGGGTGCCGCAGGCGGCGATGGAGCATATCGCTGAAATCCTGGACGTGGCGCCGATGCGGGTGATGGAGGTCGCGACCTTCTACACCATGTTCCATCTGGTGCCGGTCGGTAAGTACCACCTGCAGCTCTGCACCACGACGCCGTGCTGGCTGCGTGGCTCCGACGATGTGGTGGCGACCTGCCGCAACAAGCTGGGCATCGATTTCGGCGAGGTGACGGCGGACGGCAAGTTCTCGATGGTCGAGGTCGAATGCCTGGGGGCCTGCGCCAATGCGCCGATCCTGCAGGTGAATGACGATTTCTACGAGGATATGGACGCCGAGACGACGACCAGTCTGCTCGACCAGCTGGCGCGCGACGAGGTGCCGCCGGCAGGCCCGATGAACGGCCGCCAGTTCTCGGCGCCGGAAGGCGGGCCGACCACGCTGCTGGACATGAAGCCGGCGAAGAAGCCTGCCAGGAAGAAAGCCGATACGTCGGATAGCGATGAGGCGAGTGTCTGATGCTGAAGGACGAAGATCGCATCTTCACCAACCTGTACGGTCAGGAAAGCTGGCAGCTGGCCGCTGCCCGCAAGCGCGGCGACTGGGATCAGACCAAGGATTTCATCGCCAAGGGCCGTGACTGGATCATCGATCAGGTGAAGGAATCGGGGCTGCGCGGCCGTGGTGGCGCCGGCTTCCCGACCGGGCTGAAATGGTCCTTCATGCCGAAGGAGATCGGCGCCCGCCCGCATTACCTGGTCATCAACGCTGACGAATCCGAGCCCGGCACCTGCAAGGACCGGGAGATCATGCGCCACGACCCGCAGAAGCTGATCGAGGGGGCGCTGATCGCCAGCTTCGCGATGGGCGCGCACGCCTCCTACATCTATATCCGCGGCGAGTTCTACAACGAGGCGATGCGCCTGCAGGCCGCCATCGACGAGGCCTATGACGCCGGCCTGCTGGGCAAGAATGCCTGCGGGTCGGGCTGGGATTTCGACCTCTATCTGCATCGCGGTGCCGGCGCTTATATCTGCGGCGAGGAAACCGCACTGATCGAGAGCCTGGAAGGCAAGAAGGGCATGCCGCGCCTGAAGCCGCCTTTCCCGGCGGCGGTCGGCCTCTATGGCTGCCCCTCGACGGTGAACAATGTCGAGAGCATCGCGGTGGTGCCGACCATCCTGCGGCGCGGCGCATCCTGGTTCTCTGGCCTGGGCCGTCCGAAGAACAGCGGCACCAAGCTGTTCTGCATTTCCGGCCATGTGAACAAGCCGTGTAATGTGGAAGAGGAGATGGGCATTCCGCTGCGCGAGCTGCTGGAAAAGCATGCCGGCGGCGTGCGTGGCGGCTGGGACAATCTGCTGGCGGTGATCCCCGGCGGTTCCTCCGTGCCGGTGCTGCCGGCTGAGCAGTGCGACGAGCTGTTCATGGATTTCGACACGCTGCGCGAGAAGCGGTCCGGCCTCGGCACGGCGGCGGTCATCGTCATGGACAAATCGACCGACATCGTGAAGGCCATCGCCCGGCTGTCCTACTTCTACAAGCATGAGAGCTGCGGCCAGTGCACGCCGTGCCGCGAGGGCACGGGCTGGATGTGGCGCGTCATGGAACGCATGGTGCGCGGCGAGGCGGAAGTCGGCGAGATCGACATGCTGGAAGACGTCACCAAACAGGTCGAGGGGCACACGATCTGCGCGCTGGGCGATGCCGCAGCGTGGCCGATCCAGGGGCTGATCCGGCATTTCCGGCCGGAGATGGAACGGCGCATCCATGCGCGCAAGGGCGGCGTTGCCGCCCGGGCCGCCGAGTAGGATAGGGGTAGGGGAATATCCATGCCGAAACTGATTGTCGACGGCATCGAAGTCGAGGTCCCTGCCGGGGCCACCGTCCTGCAGGCCTGCGAAGTGGCCGGCAAGGAAGTGCCGCGCTTCTGCTATCACGAGCGCCTGTCCATCGCCGGCAATTGCCGCATGTGCCTGGTGGAGATGGAGAAGGCACCGAAGCCTATCGCTTCCTGCGCCTTTCCGGCCGCTGAAGGCATGGTCATCAAGACCGACACGCCGCTGGTGGAAAAAGCCCGCAACGGCGTCATGGAATTCCTGCTGGCGAACCATCCGCTGGATTGCCCGATCTGCGACCAGGGCGGCGAATGCGACCTGCAGGACCAGGCGATGGCCTATGGCCTGGGCGACAGCCGTTATCATGAGAACAAGCGCGCGGTCACCGACAAGCATATGGGGCCGCTGATCAAGACGATCATGACGCGCTGCATCCATTGCACGCGCTGCATCCGCTTCGCCAGCGAAGTGGCCGGCGTCGATGATATGGGCGCGCTGTATCGCGGCGAGAGCATGCAGATCACGACCTATCTGGAAAAGGCGCTGGCTTCCGAGCTGTCGGCCAATGTCATCGATCTGTGCCCGGTCGGCGCGCTGACCTCGCGGCCCTACGCCTTCGTGGCGCGGCCGTGGGAACTGAAGAAGACCGAGACCGTCGATGTGATGGACGCCGTCGGCTCCGCCATCCGGGTGGACAGCCGCGGCTCCGAGGTTCTGCGCGTGCTGCCGCGCCTGAACGAGGACGTGAACGAAGAGTGGATTTCCGACAAGACGCGCTATGCCTGCGACGGGCTGAAGCGCCAGCGTCTGGACACGCCCTATGTCCGCGTGAACGGCAAGCTGCAGCCAGCCAGCTGGGATGAGGCGCTGCTTGCGGTCGCCGACAGGATGCGCGCGACACCGGCCGCGAAGCTGGCGGCGATTGCCGGCGATACAGTCGATGCCGAATCGATGTATGCGCTGAAGGGCATCATGACGGCGCTTGGGGCCGCCAGCCTCGACTGCCGGCAGGACGGCACCAAGCTGACTGCCGGCCCGCGCGGCGGCTATATCTTCAATACGGGCATTGCCGGTATCGAGCAGGCCGACGCCATCCTTCTGATCGGCACCAATCCGCGCACCGAGGCGCCGATCCTGAATGCACGCATCCGCAAGCGCTGGCTGGCGGGCGGGCTGAAGGTGGCTTCTATCGGCGCACCGGTGGATCTGACCTACAAGACCGAGTTCCTGGGCGACAGCCCGGCCATCCTGTCCCAGTTCGCCTCCGGCAAGCACGCCTTCGCCAAGGTGCTGAAGGCGGCCGAGCGGCCGATGATCGTGATCGGGCAGGGCGCGTTGACCCGTGCCGATGGCGCCGCGATCCTGGCAACCGCGCGGGAGATCGCCGAGAAGCTGAACATGGTCCGTGAGGACTGGAACGGCTTCAACGTACTGCATACGGCGGCGGCGCGCGTCGGCGGCCTCGATCTCGGCTTCGTGCCGGGCGGGGGCGGCAAGGATGTCGCGGGCATCCTCGCCGGTGCCGAAGCTGGCGACATCGAGACGGTCTATCTGCTGGCCGCCGACGAGATTGACAGCGACCGGCTGAAGAAAGCCTTCGTGATCTATCAGGGCCATCATGGCGATCGCGGCGCACATGTCGCCGACGTGATCCTGCCGGGGGCGGCCTATACCGAGAAGGAAGGCCTCTACGTCAACACCGAGGGGCGGGTGCAGCTCGGCAAGATGGCGGCCTTCCCGCCGGGTGAGGCGCGCGAGGACTGGAAGATCCTGCGCGCCTTGTCGGAGCGACTGGGCAAGACGCTGCCATACAATTCGCTGGTCGAGCTGCGCCAGAAGCTGGTGGCGGACCATCCGGCGTTCGCCCGGGTGGAGCATGCCGAGGCCGGCGCGTGGGGCGCGTTCGGCGAGGCCGGCAGCATCGAGGATGCGGCCATCGCCTATCCGATCCGGAATTTCTACATGACGGACCCGGTCAGCCGCGCCTCGGTGACGATGGCGAAATGCACCGAGGCCTTCGTGCTGAAGAATGCGGGCGACGAGCAGGGGATGACGGGGACCCATGGTTGAGTTCTGGGACGGCTATGTACTGCCGCTGATCATCATTCTGGCCCAGATTCTGGCCATCGTGGTGCCGTTGCTGGTGGCGGTGGCCTATCTGACGCTGGCCGAGCGCAAGGTGATCGCCGGCATGCAGCTGCGCACCGGCCCGGCCAAGGTCGGTCCGTTCGGCCTGCTGCAGCCACTGGCCGACGGTCTGAAGCTGTTCGCCAAGGAGACGATCCTGCCGGCCGGCGCCAACCGCGTCGTGTTCATCATGGCGCCGATGCTGACCTTCGTGCTGGCGATGGTGGCCTGGGCGGTGATCCCGGTGGGCGACGGGCTGGTGATCGCCGACATCAATGTCGGCATCCTGTACCTGTTCGCGATTTCCTCGCTGGGCGTATACGGAATCATCATGGCGGGCTGGGCCTCGAACTCGAAATACCCGTTCCTGGGCGCGCTGCGCTCGGCGGCGCAGATGGTCTCCTACGAGGTGTCCATCGGCTTCGTCATCATCACGGTGCTGCTCTGCGTCGGGTCGCTGAACCTGTCGGACATCGTGCGTGCGCAGGAGACGGTGTGGTTCGCCATCCCGCTGCTGCCGATGTTCGTGATCTTCTTCGTGTCCGCGCTGGCGGAAACCAACCGCGCGCCGTTCGACCTGCCGGAAGGCGAGTCGGAGCTGGTGGCCGGTTATTTCGTCGAATATTCGTCGATGAGCTTCGCGCTGTTCTTCCTCGGCGAATACGCGAACATGATCCTGATGAGCGCGATGACCACCATCCTGTTCCTGGGGGGGTGGCTGCCGCCGTTTGATATCGCACCGTTCAACTGGGTGCCGGGGCCGATCTGGTTCGTACTGAAGATCTGCGCGGTCCTGTTCGTGTTCCTGTGGGTGCGCGCGACATTCCCGCGCTACCGCTACGACCAGCTGATGCGTCTGGGCTGGAAGGTGTTCCTGCCGCTGTCGCTGCTTTGGGTGGTGCTGACGGCGGGCGTGCTGGTGGCTTTCGACTGGCTGCCGAAGTGAGGCTTGTCATCCGGCGGGCGGCGACTATGGTAGGCGCCGCCGGACCGGAGGGTGATTTGGGGTTCGATGTGCCGGCCCGGCAAAGGGCCGGCCGCCACGGAAGGGATTTGAGGGACGGACTGCATGGCGTTCATTGATCGAAATGCCCGCGCGCTGCTCCTGACGGAGCTGGTCTCCGGGATGGCCTTGACCTTGAAGTATTTCTTCAAGCCGAAGGTGACGCTGAACTACCCCTACGAGAAGGGGCCGATCAGCCCGCGCTTCCGGGGCGAGCATGCGCTGCGCCGTTATCCGAACGGCGAGGAACGCTGCATCGCGTGCAAGCTGTGCGAGGCGATCTGTCCGGCGCAGGCCATCACCATCGAGGCGGAACCGCGCGAGGATGGCAGCCGGCGCACCACGCGCTACGACATCGATATGACGAAGTGCATCTATTGCGGCTTCTGTCAGGAAGCCTGTCCGGTGGATGCCATTGTCGAGGGACCGAATTTCGAGTTCGCGACCGAGACCCGCGAGGAGCTGTTCTACAACAAGGACAAGCTGATCGCGAATGGCGACCGCTGGGAAGCGGAGATTGCGGCGAATCTTGCCGTTGACGCGCCTTACCGCTGAAGGCTCGGCCGGCGGGGGTACAGGCGGGGATGCAAGGTTTTATTAGGGGAGGGGCGGTCATGGTCGGCCGCATCCAGGGGCACCAATCGAGGGCTTGATGATTATCCAGGCACTAGTCTTCTATCTGTTCGCGGGGATCACCGTGGCGTCGGCCGTCATGGTCATCGCCTCGCGCAATCCCGTGCACTCCGTGCTCTATCTCATCCTGGCCTTCTTCAACGCTGCCGGGCTGTTCGTGCTGATCGGGGCGGAATTCCTGGCGATGATCCTGGTCGTCGTCTATGTCGGCGCGGTCGCGGTGCTGTTCCTGTTCGTGGTCATGATGCTGGACATCAACTTCGTGCGGATGCGCGAGGGCTTCCTGCAATACTTGCCGATTGGCGGGCTGATCGGAATTATCCTGCTGATCGAGCTGGGGCTGGTCTTCGGGACCTGGATTCTGGCGCCGGAGATGGCGCAGATGTCGGCGTTGCCGACGCCGGCCATGGCCGATGTCAGCAATACCGAGGCCATCGGCCGGGTCATGTACACGAAGTATGTCTATCTGTTCCAGGCCTCGGGGCTGGTGCTGCTGGTCGCGATGATCGGTGCCATCGTGCTGACGATGCGCCAGCGCGAGGGCGTGCGTAAGCAGTCCATCGCCGTGCAGAATGCGCGCCGCCCCGAAGATGTGGTGGCGACCGTCAAGGTGCCGACCGGCGGGGGAGTGTAAGCATCATGGAAATCGGCCTGTCCCATTACCTCACACTGGCGGCGATCCTGTTCACGCTGGGCATTTTCGGCATTTTCGTGAACCGGAAGAACGTCATCATCATCCTGATGTCGATCGAACTGATGCTGCTGGCGGTGAACATCAACCTGGTCGCCTTCTCCAGCTTCATGGGCGACCTGGTCGGCCAGATATTCGCCATGCTGGTGCTGACGGTGGCGGCAGCGGAAGCGGCCATCGGCCTTGCCATCCTGGTCGTGTTCTTCCGCAACCGCGGCTCGATCGAAGTCGAAGACGTCAACATGATGAAGGGCTGATCCAGGATGTTTGCCGCAATCGTCTTTCTGCCCCTCCTGGGCGCCATCATCGCGGGCTTCTTCGGCCGGGTCATCGGCGACCGCGCGGCGCAGCTCGTCACCTGCGCGCTGATGCTGGTATCGATGGCGCTGTCCATCCTCGTGTTCATCGACGTGGCGCTGGGTGGCAACCCGCGCACGGTGGAGTTGTTCACCTGGTTCCAGTCGGGCGCGCTGGATGTCAGCTGGGCGCTGCGCGTCGATACGCTGACTGCGGTCATGCTGATCGTCGTCACCGTGGTGTCGTCGATGGTGCATGTCTATTCGGTCGGCTACATGTCGCACGATCATTCAATCCCGCGCTTCATGGCCTATCTGTCGCTGTTCACCTTCTTCATGCTGATGCTGGTGACGGCCGATAATCTGGTGCAGATGTTCTTCGGCTGGGAGGGCGTGGGCCTTGCCTCCTATCTGCTGATCGGCTTCTGGTACCACAAGGATTCCGCCAACGACGCCTCGATCAAGGCGTTCCTGGTGAACCGCGTCGGCGATTTCGGCTTCATGCTGGGCATCTTCGGCTGCTTCCTTCTGTTTGATACGGTGGCCTTCGACGAGTTGTTCCAGGCCGCGCCCGGCGCCGTCGGCCAGAAGATCGACTTCCTGGGCATGCAGCTCGACGCGCTGACCACGATCTGCCTGCTGCTGTTCGTGGGCGCCATGGGCAAGTCGGCGCAGTTCATCCTGCACACCTGGCTGCCGGACGCGATGGAAGGCCCAACGCCGGTCTCCGCGCTGATCCATGCCGCGACGATGGTGACCGCCGGCGTGTTCATGGTCTCGCGCCTGTCGCCGCTGTTCGAATATGCGCCAGCGGCACTGGAGGTGGTGACCTTCCTCGGCGCGATCACGGCGATCTTCGCGGCGACCGTCGGCCTGACGCAGACCGACATCAAGCGGGTCATCGCCTACTCGACCTGCTCGCAGCTGGGCTACATGTTCTTCGCCATCGGCGTGTCGGCCTATTCGGCGGCGATCTTCCACCTGATGACGCATGCTTTCTTCAAGGCGCTGCTGTTCCTGGGCGCCGGCTCGGTCATCCATGCAATGTCCAACGAGCAGGACATGCGCAAGATGGGCGGTATCTGGAAGCTGATCCCGCTGACCTACGGGCTGATGTGGATCGGCTCGCTGGCGCTTGCCGGCGTGCCCTTCTTCGCGGGCTTCTATTCCAAGGACATGATCCTGGAATCGGCCTTCGCCAGCGGCACGCAGGTCGGACATTTCGCCTTCTGGCTCGGCATTATCGCGGCGGTGCTGACCGCGTTCTATTCTTGGCGCCTGCTGCTGCTGACCTTCCACGGCAAGCCGCGCGCCGACCATCACACGATGGAGCATGTGCACGAATCGCCGAAGGTCATGACGATCCCGCTGATCGTGCTGGCCATCGGCGCCATCTTCGCCGGCTATGTCGGTTACGAATCCTTCGTCGGTGATGGCCGCGAGGCGTTCTGGGGTGCATCCATCTTCGTGCTGGAGGGCCGCGACGTCATCGAGGCGGCGCACCATGTGCCGCTGTGGGTGAAGCTGCTGCCCATCCTGGCCGGCGTGGTCGGCATCGGCGGTGCCTATTACGTCTACATGCTGCGCCCGGGCACGGCGGAAGCGGTGGCTACCCAGTGGCGCCCGCTGTACCTGTTCCTGCTGAACAAATGGTACATCGACGAGTTGTACGATTTCCTGTTCGTGCACCCGACGCGCTGGATCGGCCGCGTGCTGTGGAAGCAGGGCGACGGCAGGATCATCGACGGCTTCGGCCCTGACGGCATCGCGATGACCACGCGGCTGCTGGCACAGCGCACGGCGCTGCTGCAGTCGGGATATCTCTATCACTATGCATTCGCCATGCTGATCGGCGTGGTGGTGCTGGTGACCTGGTACGTGTTCTCTCGGATGGCCTGACCCATGACCAGTAGCTGGCCCTTGCTCTCACTCGTCACCTTCCTGCCGCTGGTGGGCGCCCTGTTCATCCTGGCGACCCGCGGCGAGGCCGAGGTGGTGGCCCGCAACGCCCGGAACATGGCGTTGTGGACATCGCTCATCACCTTTGCCCTGTCGCTGATGATCTGGGTGCAGTTCGACAGCGCGACCGCGGATTTCCAGCTGGTCGAGAAGGTCGCCTGGATGCCGGAATTCGGCATCGGCTACCATATGGGCGTCGATGGTATCTCGATGTTCTTCGTGCTGCTGTCCACTCTGCTGACGCCGATCTGCATCCTGGCGAGCTGGGAGTCGGTCAAGACCCGCGTGAAGGAGTACATGATCGCCTTCCTCGTCCTCGAGACGATGATGGTCGGCATGTTCTGCGCGCTGGATCTGGTGCTGTTCTACATCTTCTTCGAGGCGGTGCTGATCCCGATGTTCCTCATCATCGGGGTGTGGGGCGGGGCGCGCCGTGTCTATGCCGCCTTCAAGTTCTTCCTCTACACGCTGCTCGGCTCGGTGCTGATGCTGCTGGCCATCCTGGCGATGTATTTCGATGCCGGCACGACCGACATCCCGACGCTGATGGCGCACGGCTTTCCGTCCAGCATGCAATACTGGCTGTGGCTGGCCTTCTTCGCCTCCTTCGCGGTGAAGGTGCCGATGTGGCCGGTGCACACCTGGCTGCCGGACGCCCATGTCGAGGCGCCGACGGCGGGGTCCGTCATCCTGGCGGGCGTGCTCCTGAAGATGGGCGGTTACGGTTTCATCCGCTTCAGCCTGCCGATGATGCCTGAGGCGAGCGAGTATTTCGCGCCGCTGGTTTTCACGCTGTCCATCGTCGCCGTCATCTACACCTCGCTGGTGGCGCTGGCGCAGGAGGACATGAAGAAGCTGATCGCCTATTCCTCGATCGCCCATATGGGCTTCGTGACGATCGGCATCTTCACCGCCACCATGCAGGGGCTGCAGGGGGCGATCTTCCAGATGCTGAGCCACGGCATTGTCTCCGGAGCGCTGTTCCTGTGCGTAGGCGTGGTCTATGACCGGCTGCACACGCGCGAGATCGCGCGCTATGGCGGCCTCGTTCACAACATGCCGCGCTATGCGCTGGTGTTCATGGTGTTCATGCTGGCCTCGGTCGGCCTGCCGGGCACCAGCGGCTTCGTCGGCGAGTTCCTGGTGCTGACCGGCGCCTTCATGACCAACAGCTGGATCGCCTTTCTGGCGGCCACCGGCGTGGTGCTGGGCGCGGCCTACATGCTCTACCTCTACCGGCGCGTCGTGTTCGGTGTGCTGGACAAGGACGATGTGAAGGCGATGCTGGACCTGAACTGGCGCGAGAAGGCGCTGTTCGCGCCGCTGATCGTGCTGGTGCTGTGGATGGGCATCTATCCCTCGACCTTCCTGGACGTGATGGCGGTGTCGGTCGAGAATCTGATCCAGAATTACGAGACGGCGCTGGCTGCCGGCCAAGCGACGTCCGTGGCGGTACGGTAAGGGACGGGGCGAACGGACATGCAAGACACAACCCTTGTGCTCGGAACCCTCGTGCTCGGACCGGCGATCCCGGAAATCTTCCTGGCCTGCGCCGGCATGGTGCTGTTGCTGCTGGGCGTGTTCCAGGGCAACCGGTCGCTGCGCAGCCTGTCCTGGCTGACCGTGGGCAGCTTCGCCGTCACCGCGGTGTTGCTGTACATCTTCGCCGGCTGGGGCAGCAAGACCATCGCCTTCGAGGGCATGTTCGTTGCGGATTCCTTCGCGCTGTTCGCCAAGCTGTTCATCCTGCTGGGTTCGGCGGTCGCGGTCATCCTGTCGATGGATTATCTGGAGCGCGAGAACGCGGCGCGCTTCGAATATCCGGTGGTGATCCTGTTCGCCACGGTCGGCATGATGATGATGGTTTCGGCGAACAATCTGATGTCGCTCTATGTCGGCCTCGAGCTGCAGAGCCTCTCGCTCTATATCGCGGCTGCCTTCCGGCGCGATTCGCTGCGCTCCACCGAGGCCGGCCTGAAATATTTCGTCCTCGGCGCACTGTCCTCCGGCATGCTGCTCTATGGCAGCTCGATGATCTACGGCTTCACCGGCAGCACCGATTTCGCGGTTCTAGCGCAGTCGCTGGGCAGCGAGCCCTCGGTCGGCCTCATCGTCGGCATCGTGTTCCTGTCGGCTGGCCTTGCCTTCAAGGTCTCCGCCGTGCCGTTCCACATGTGGACGCCGGACGTCTATGAGGGCGCGCCCACACCGGTGACGGCGCTGTTCGCCTCGGCGCCGAAATTCGCCGCCATCGCGCTGTTCTGCCGGGTGATGGTGGAACCGTTCGGCGAGATCGCCAATCAGTGGCAGCAGATCATCATCCTGATCTCGGTCGGCTCCATGGTGCTGGGCGCGCTGGCCGCGATCATGCAGACCAACATCAAGCGGCTGATGGCCTACAGCTCCATCGGCCATATGGGCTATGCGCTGGTCGGCCTGGCGGCTGGCAGCGAGATCGGCGTGCGCGGCGTGCTGATCTACATGGCGATCTATCTGGTGATGAATGTCGGCACCTTCGCCGTCATCCTGTGCATGCGCCAGCAAGGCCGGCTGGTCGAGAACATCTCGGACCTGGCGGGCCTGTCCCGAACCCATCCGATGATGGCGGTGGCACTGACCATCTTCATGTTCTCCATGGCCGGCATTCCGCCGCTGGCCGGCTTCTTCGGCAAGCTGTACGTGTTCCTGGCGGCCATCGAGGCCGGCCTGTACATCCTCGCCGTGATCGGCGTGGTCAGCAGCGTGATCGGTGCCTTCTACTATCTGCGCATCGTCAAGGTGATGTATTTCGATGAGCCGGTGGAGGAGCTGGACAGCCCGGTTCGCCGCGAACTCGGTACCGTGATCACGGTCAGCGGTCTGTTTACCCTGCTGTTCTTCCTGTGGCCGGCGCCGATTCTGAACGGGGCCGCGCAGGCGGCGGCAGCGCTCTTCCCGGGATGAGAGCAGCCGCCCCGCGTTTCGAGGTCGTCGCCCTCGGCAGCGTCGGCAGCACCAATGACGAGGCCCACCTTCTTGCCCGCCAGGGCGCGGCCGACCGCACGGCGGTAACGGCTGTCGAACAGCTGGGGGGCAAGGGCCGCCGGGGCCGCGCCTGGGCCTCGCCGCCGGGCAATCTCTACCTTTCGGCTATTTTGCGGCCATCCTGCCCGGTGGGGCAGGCGGCCCAGCTTTCCTTTGTTGCGTCTCTGGCGATGCGCGATGCGGTGCGCCGGTTTCTGCCGGACAGTGCCGCGGTCGCGGTGAAATGGCCGAACGACGTGCTGGTCGAGGGGGGCAAGATTTCCGGCATCCTGCTGGAAACCGGGCCGATCAATGACGGCGATGTCGAGTATGTGATTCTCGGCATGGGCATCAACCTGGCGCACCATCCGGACAATGCGGAGCGCCCGGCGACCAGCCTGGCCGCCCTGAATGCAGATCCGGGCGTGGCGGCGGCGCGAGACGCCCTGCTGGAGGCGCTGGGCCGCTGGGACAGCCTGTGGCGGGCGCGGGGGTTCACGCCGATCCGCGAGGCCTGGCTCAGCGATGCCATCGGGCTTGGCGCGCCGATCCAGGTGCGGCTACCGGACAGTACTCTTGATGGTGTGTTCGCCGATCTCGACATGGATGGGGCGCTGTTGCTGGAACAGCCGGACGGGCTGCGGCGGATTACCGCCGGCGACGTTTTTCTGGCGCGTTAGGAGGAGATGAACATGCTGCTGGCAATCAACTCCAACAACACCAATGTGAAGTTCGCGCTCTATGATGGCGACCGGGAGGTCGGCTCCTGGCGCATCGGCACCGATACAAAGCGCACAGCCGACGAATATGCGATCTGGCTGATCCAGCTGATGGCGCTGAAAGGCAAGCAGCCTTCCGATGTGACGGAATGCCTCATCGCCTCGGTCGTGCCGGATACGCTCTACAATCTGCGTCAGCTCTGCCGCACCTATTTCGGCCATGATGCGCTGGTCTATGGCGAGGCCCCGGTGAAGAAGGGGACGGTCGCCAAGGTGGACAGCCCGGAAGAAGTTGGTGCCGACCGGCTGGTCAATACGGTCGCGGCGCACCATTTCTACGGTGGCCCTGCCATCGTGGTCGATTTCGGGACTGCCACGACCTTCGATGTGGTCGATGCCGATGGGAATTATTGCGGCGGGGTCATCGCGCCGGGCATCAACCTCTCCATCGAGGCGCTGCGCATGGCCGCCGCCCTGTTGCCGCGCGTCGCTGTGCGGCGTCCGGACAAGGTGATCGGCTCCAACACGGTCGGTTGCTTCGAATCCGGTATCTTCTGGGGGTATATCTCGCTGATCGAGGGGCTGGTGGCGCGAATCCGCAACGAGTTCGGCCAGCCGATGAAGGTGATCGCGACCGGCGGACTGGTGCCGGTCTTCGCCGATGCGACCGACATATTCGATATTCTCGACCAGGACCTGACGATGAAGGGCATGGTTATCGTAAACCGCTTGAACAGACAGGCATGACGAAAAAACAGAAGAAGAGCGCCGCCGCGCCAATCAAGAGCGCGGCCGTGAAGAGTGCGGCCCGGAACGGGACCACCACCGATTATCTCGATCCCGACGATGAGGGGCTGTATTTCCTCCCCCTCGGCGGTGCTGGCGAGATCGGCATGAACCTCAATCTCTACCGCCACAAGGGCCAGTGGCTGATGGTCGATTGCGGCGTGACCTTCGGCGACGATTCGATGCCGGGCCTCGATGTCATCACACCCGACCCCACCTTCATCGTGGAGCATGTGGACGAGCTGTGCGGGCTGATCCTGACCCATGCGCATGAGGATCATCTGGGCGCCGTGCCCTATCTCTGGCAGCGCCTGCGCTGCCCGATCTACGCCACGCCGTTCACCGCCTCGGTGCTGCGCCGCAAGCTGGAAGACACCGATTTCGGCAAGCAGGTGCCGGTTACCATCGTGCCGCTGTCCGGCAGCTTCGAAGTGGGGCCGTTCGAGATCGAGCTGATTACCCTGACCCATTCGATCCCGGAACCGAATGCGCTGGTGATCCGCGCCGGCAAGGCCGGGCCGGTGGTGCATACGGGTGACTGGAAGTTCGACCCCGATCCGCTGATTGGCGAGACCTCGGACGAGGCGCGCCTGCGCGAGCTGGGCGAGGAGGGGGTGCTGGCGATGATCGGCGATTCCACCAACGTCTTCAGGGAAGGCGAGGCGGGATCGGAAGCCGATGTGCGCCGGAACCTGATCGAGATGGTGGGCCGCTTCGAGAATCGCGTGGCCGTTGCCTGTTTTGCGTCCAACGTGGCCCGGCTGGAAACCATGGCGAAGGTCGCCGAGGCCCATGGCCGCCATCCGGCGCTGATCGGGCGGTCGCTGTGGCGCATGAACTCGGCGGCGAAGGAGAATGGCTATCTGAAGGGCATCGAGTTCCTGAGCGAGCACGATGCCGGCTTCTTGCCGCGCGACAAGGTGCTGCTGATCTGCACCGGCAGCCAGGGCGAGCCGCGCGCGGCGCTGTCCCGCATCGTCGGCGACAGCCATCCGCACATCACGCTGGAGGGCGGCGATACGGTTATCTTCTCCTCCCGGGTCATTCCGGGGAACGAGAAATCCATCGCCCGGGTGCAGAACGCGCTGATCCGCCGCGGCATCGAGGTGGTGACACCGAAGAACGATGATATCCATGTCTCCGGCCATCCGGCGCGCGACGAGCTGGTACGCATGTACCAGCATGTGCGCCCGCAGATCGCCATCCCGGTGCATGGCGAGAGCCGCCATCTGATCGAGCATGCCAAGCTGGCGCGCGAGTGCCAGGTGCCGGAAACGCTGGTTGTCTCCAATGGCGACGTCATCAGGCTCTATCCAGGGCCGGCGGCGCGGGTGGACGAGGTCTATAACGGGCGCCTGGCGCTGGATGGCAAGCGGCTGGTGCGGTTGGGTGACACTGTGCTGCGCGATCGCCACCGCCTGATGCAAAGCGGTGCCGTCACCCTGACGCTGGTGCTGGACAGGGCCGGCCGGCTGCGCAGCGACCCCGTCGGCAGCTTCCATGGCGTCCTCGACGTCGAGGACGTGGCTTGTGACGATATTCTGGACCTGGCGGCCGATACGGTCGAGGCGATGCAGGCGAGCGCCCGCCGCGACGATGCGTCGGTGGCTGAGGCGGTGCGGATCGCGGTGCGCCGTGCGCTGAACGAGGATCTGGGACGCAAGCCGGTGACCGATGTGCATGTGGTCAGGCTGGACTAGCCAGCCTATCATCGGATGATGACGAAGGACGGAACCAGCGCATGATCGGCCGGCTGAACCATGTCGCCATTGTCGTGCCCGATCTGGCGGCGGCGGCGGAAACCTATCGCGGCGTGCTGGGCGCGGATGTTTCCGCGCCGCTCGACATGCCGGAGCATGGGGTGACGACGGTGTTCGTCACCCTGCCGAACACCAAGATCGAGCTGCTGCATCCGCTGGGGGAGGATTCTCCGGTGCGCGCCTTTCTGGAGCGCCACCCGTCGGGCGGCATGCATCATCTGTGCTATGAGGTGGCGGACATCCTTGCCGCGCGGGATCGCCTGGCGGAGGCGGGGCTGAGGGTGCTTGGCGATGGCGAGCCCAGGATCGGCGCGCACGGCAAGCCGGTGCTGTTCCTGCATCCGAAGGATCTGAACGGCACGCTGGTCGAAATCGAGCAGGTTTGAGGAATCGGCAATGTACTGGACATCGGGAATCGTCGTTTACGTCATCGCCTGGTGGCTCGTCTTCTTCATGATGCTGCCGGTTGGTGTGAAAACACCGGACAAGCCGGAAACCGGGCATGCGGCGAGCGCGCCGGTGAAGCCGATGCTGGTGCGCAAGGCGCTGATCACCAGCGTCATCGCCGCTGTGATCTGGGCCGTGGTCTATTGGATCGTGGCATCGGACATCTATTCCTTCCGGCAGTAGGGCCCCGCAGAACCATGTCAGGCTATTGTGACAGCGCGCCGGGGCATCCGGTCCATGCCAGCTACCATGATACGGAATACGGTTTCCCGGTCACTGATGACAAGGTGCTGTTCGAACGGCTGGCGCTGGAGATCATGCAGGCCGGCCTGTCCTGGGAAATCACGCTGAAGAAGCGTCCGGCCCTGTTTACCGCCTTCGAAGGTTTCGATCCGGCAATCGTCGCCCGCTACGGCGCCGACGACCGCGCCCGGCTGCTGGCCGATGCCGGCATCATCCGCAACCGGCTGAAGATCGACGCCATCATCACCAATGCTGGCATCATCTGCGGCATGCGGGACAGCCATGGCAGTTTCGTCGGCTGGCTGGACGCCAATCATCCGCTGGACAAGGCGGCGTGGGTAAAGCTGTTCAAGAAAACCTTCCGCTTCACCGGCGGCGAGATTGTCGGCGAGTTCCTGATGAGCACCGGCTATCTGCCTGGTGCGCACCGTGACGACTGTCCGGTGCAGTCGAAAATCCTGACCGCGAATCCGCCCTGGTGCCGATAAGGGCGTGAGAAGCGGTTTCATGTGCACATTATTTGCGCAAACCGCGTCTATATTCTCTGCAAATGCCAAAACTGCCAGCAAAATAGGCAAAAAATAATGGCAAGAGCAGCTTTGCTCTTGCCATAGTGCAATGCACAATTCATATTTTTATCAGGTCGTTTGAGGTTGGTATGACCTCTCGACCGACGCCTGGTGGCGATTCCTCCCTAAACTTGGGCCGTGCCGCTTCACAGCGGCGCGGTCTTTTTTTGTGCCGCTCAGGCTACAAAATAGATTTACCAAAGTCATCATCTTTCTGCATGTTAAATGCAAATGCCACAGAGTGGGATTTCATCCATGCCGTTTGCCGCCCGAAAGCTTGCCGTTGGTACCGCTCTAGCGCTGCTGGTTACGTCGCCGGCGTCGGCGGTGGAGATCATCATCGGCGGGGATGCCTGTTCCGGCGCGGTTGCGTACCGTCCTGAAGCCGGTGTGGCCTATCAGCCGGGGGTTGATGCCTATGGCCGCAAGGTGGCCCCGGCGGACCTGTCCGGCGGTTCTGCCATCCAGATACCCGACACCATTGCCATCGACATTACGGTGGAGCTGCAGAAGCGCTTTGGCCTGCCGTCAAATTCCACGCTGTTCAAGCCGGAGGCGCGCATCGGTACGCTGGAAGTGGATCGGAACGGCGCCATGCGGTTCAACGGCGAGCCGGTGACCAGGGACGAGGCGCTGGCGGTGCAGGCGGCCTGCCGGGAGGCGCTGGGCCTGCCGCCCTTGCCGCTGCCGAAACCAGCCAAATAGAAAAAAGGGCGACCTGATCAGGCCGCCCTTTCCATAAGCCTATGCCGGAAGGCTTACATGAACGCCTGGATGCCGGTCTGGGCGCGGCCCAGGATCAGCGCATGCACGTCATGCGTGCCTTCGTAGGTGTTCACCGCCTCCAGATTCAGCACATGGCGGATGACGTGGTATTCGTCGGACACGCCGTTGCCGCCATGCATGTCGCGGGCGACGCGGGCGATGTCCAGCGACTTGCCGCAATTGTTGCGCTTCAGCAGCGAGATCATCTCCGGCGCCGCGCGGCCCTCATCCATCAGCCGGCCGAGGCGCAGGCAGGAATGCAGGCCCAGCGTGATCTCGGTCTGCATGTCGGCCAGCTTCTTCTGGATCAGCTGGTTGGCGGCCAGCGGCCGGCCGAACTGCTTGCGGTCCAGCGTGTACTGGCGTGCCGCGTGCCAGCAGAATTCGGCGGCGCCAAGCGCGCCCCAGGCAATGCCGAAACGTGCCTTGTTCAGGCAGCCGAACGGACCCTTCAGTCCCTCGACATTCGGCAGCAGATTCTCGTCCGGCACGAAAACCTCATCCATGACGATCTCGCCGGTGATGGAGGCGCGCAGGCTGAACTTGCCCTCGATCTTCGGCGCCGACAGGCCCTTCATGCCCTTTTCCAGCACGAAGCCGCGGATCACGCCATCCTCGGTCTTGGCCCAGACCACGAAGACGTCGGCGATCGGCGAGTTGGTGATCCACATCTTGGCGCCGGAGACGACATAGCCGCCATCGACCTTCTTGGCACGGGTCTTCATGCTGCCGGGGTCGGAGCCGTGGTCCGGCTCGGTCAGGCCGAAACAGCCGACCCATTCGCCGGTCGCCAGCTTCGGCAGGTACTTCTGGCGCTGCGCCTCGTTGCCGTATTCGTGGATCGGGTGCATGACCAGGCTGGACTGCACGCTCATGGCGGAGCGGTAGCCGGAATCGACACGCTCGACCTCGCGGGCGACCAGGCCGTAGCAGACATAGTTCACGCCGGCGCAGCCATAGCCATCGATGGTGGAGCCGAGGAAACCCTGCTCGCCCAGCTCGTTCATGATCTCGCGGTGGAAGATTTCGTGCCGGAAGCCCTCCTGCACGCGGGTCATCAGCTTCTCGTCGCAGAAGGCGTGCGCGGCGTCGCGCACCATGCGCTCGTCTTCGCTCAGCGCGTCGTCGAGGAGAAGCGGATCCTCCCAGGAGAAGCTGGGGCGGCCCGACTTGCCGGCGGCGGGTTTCATGGTGGTGGCGGCCTGCTGCGCAGTCATTATCGTTACTCCGGTAGGTCGATAAAACCGTAAGAAAGCGGAACAGAGTTGTTCACTAAACGAACATAGCGTGCAACCCCAGAATCTCCATATATATGGTTGGCTTGCGGCAAAACGCCATGGCGCAGGCACCTCTGGCAGTCATTGACCGATCAGGGGTTGGGCCAGGAAGAGGGATGTCCGTGGCGGAAAACTGGGATATGTTGGCCCGTACTCCGGTGGCCGGCAACTGGCAGTTCCGGGTTCGCTTAATTCTTTTGTTTGGGGCCGGTACGGGTTGACGGACCGCCTGGACGGGATCGCATGAAAACCGACTTCGACGAGAACAGCGTCATCATCGAGTTCTACTCGGTTGGCGCCTATGTGAAGGTCAGCGCCATCGATCCCAGGACGCTGGTCGAGGTTTCCATCGTGGGCGACCCGCAGCGCGGGGAGGCGGCCTTGCGCCAGGCGGTTCTGCGCAAGCTGCGCTATGTTATGGAAAAACGCGCAAAGGGCGGCCGCGGCGGTCTCGTGGTTTGATGGCCTGGGTGTGACGGTCTCGTTGTGTGACGTGCGAACAGTTTAACGTTCGCCCGGTCTTAACGTTCGCCCGGTCTTAACGTTCGTCCTGCGCAAATTTGACCCTAGACCTTGGCGCGGCGCCCGCGGCTGCCGTTCTTGCCGAGACCGATCTTCTTGGCAAAGGCGGAGCGCTGCTTGGCATAGCTGGGCGCCACCATCGGATAGTCGGCAGGCAGGCCCCATTTCGCCCGATACTCATCCGGCGTCATATTGTAGTTGGTGCGCAGATGACGCTTCAGCATCTTCAGTTTCTTGCCATCTTCAAGGCAGATGATGTAGTCGTCGCCGATGGATTTCCGAATCGCAACGGCCGGTTTCAGCGGCTCCGCCGGCATTTCTCCATTCCTGTCGCTAAGGGTGCGCAGCGAATTGTAGATAGTGCCGATAATTTCGGAAACTTGCGTGGCGGGCAAAGGGTTGTTGCGCAGGTAAGCTGCCACGACCTCGCTGGTCATCTTCAGCAATTCGTTCGGTGTGACGCTTTCGGGCGCGGCCTCTGTGTTCATCACGACATCCATCGTTAAGTTTTGTAAAATTTGATATTTATACGGTACATATAATAGATGTCAATTGCCATGCGCAATAATCAAATCACAAACTTCATAAGCCTTGCGCACACTGCTTTAAGAATAAAAATCATAGGCAACAACCTGGTTAATAAGTGTTAACAATTACTTTGTATGCAATATCTTGACCTAACGATTTGTGCGCACCGACTCGTTTGGCAAGGGGCGGGGCGTGATTTCCTGTCGAAAAAGCGCGTTCGGCACAGTTGGGCTGCTTCTGGTCTATTCCTTGAAGCGCCTTGAATAGACCTTGTGGTGGACTGGCAGGAGTGCCGGACATATGGTAGTGTCTTTCCAGCCTAGCGTAGGCAATTCCTTGCGCCCGGGTGGTGCCACAGCTTCGACACTGGCCTGTAAAGACATTCATGACTGAGACCATCGCGATTGCATCCGATCATGCCGGCTTTGCGCTGAAGAGCGTTTTGAAGCACGAGCTGGAAATTTTGGGATATGCGCCGCTCGATCTGGGAACCGACGATACCGCGTCGGTGGATTACCCGGATTATGCGGAGAAGCTGGCCCAGGCGATAAAGGCGGGCAAAGCGGCGCGCGGCATTCTGGTCTGCGGCACCGGCATCGGCATCAGCATCGCCGCCAATCGTCACCGGGAAATCCGCGCGGCGCTGTGTCAGGATGTGACCACGGCGCAGCTGTCGCGGGAGCATAATGATGCGAATGTGCTGGTGCTCGGCGGTCGCATCGTGGGCGAGGAGGTGGCGAAAGGATGCCTGAAGGTGTTCCTGGAGACGCCTTTCGCCGGCGGCCGTCATGAAGGGCGGGTCGCGAAACTCTCGAAAACCTAGGTTCACAGTGCTGGACAAGCCGTTATGCCGGGGGCTATGCCCTCACTCCCGTTTCTCAGCTTCGCCGTTCCCCAGATTTCCCGTTCCTTAGCTTCAAGGTTGCCGCCTCGATGACTTCCTCCAAGCCCCTCGCTTCCCGCCCGCTCAGCCATGACCGGTTCTTCGAGGCCTCGCTGGCAGAGGCCGATGCCGACCTGAAGGCAGCCATCCAGGATGAGCTTCATCGGCAGCAGGAACAGATCGAACTGATCGCCTCGGAAAACATCGTCTCCCGCGCTGTGCTGGAAGCGCAGGGTTCGGTGATGACCAACAAGTACGCCGAGGGCTATCCCGGCAAGCGCTATTATGGCGGCTGCGAGTTCGTCGATGTTGCCGAGGCGTTGGCGATTGAGCGCGCGAAGAAGCTGTTCAACTGCAGCTTCGCCAATGTGCAGCCGCATTCCGGCGCGCAGGCCAACCAGGCGGTCATGCTGGCGCTGGCCAAGCCCGGCGACACCATCATGGGGCTGTCGCTGGCGGCTGGCGGCCATCTGACCCATGGCGCCGCGCCGAACCTGTCGGGCAAGTGGTTCAACGCCGTGCAGTATGGCGTGCGCCGCCAGGACGGGCTGATCGACTATGATGTGGTCGAGGAGATGGCGAAGGAGCACAAGCCGAAGATCATCATCACCGGCGGCTCGGCCTATCCGCGCACCATCGATTTCAAGCGCTTCCGAGAGATTGCCGATTCGGTCGGCGCGATCTTCTGGGTCGATATGGCGCATTTCGCCGGTCTGGTGGCTGGCGGTGCCTATGCCGATCCGCTGCCGCACGCGCATGTGGTGACCACCACCACGCACAAGACGCTGCGCGGTCCGCGCGGCGGCATGATCCTCTCCAATGACGAGGATCTGGGCAAGAAGATCAATTCCGCTGTCTTCCCCGGTCTGCAGGGCGGCCCGCTGATGCATGTCATCGCCGCCAAGGCGGTGGCTTTCGGCGAGGCGCTGAAGCCGGAATTCAAGGATTACGCCCGTGCCGTAGTGGAAAACGCCAAGGTCCTGTCCGCCACACTGGTCGAGCGCGGGCTCGACATCGTCTCCGGCGGTACCGACAGCCATGTGGTTCTGGTGGATCTGCGCCCGAAGAAGCTGACCGGCAACATCGCCGAGAAGGCGCTGGAGCGGGCCGGCATCACCTGCAACAAGAATGGCGTGCCGTTCGACCCGGAGAAGCCGATGGTGACCTCGGGCGTGCGCCTGGGCTCGCCGGCTGCCACCACGCGCGGGTTCGGCACGGCGGAATTCCGCCAGGTCGGCGAAATGATCGGCGATGTGCTGGACGGGCTTGCGGCCAATCGGGACGATAATTCGGCGGTCGAGGATGTGGTGCGCGGGCGGGTGAAGGAGCTTTGCGCGCGCTTTCCGATCTATTCGAACCTGGGCTAAGCGGAATAAGGCCGGTCACCCTGAAAACCGGCTGGGAAACAGAGGGTCAGGGAACAGAGGGGAGTAGGGGGCAATGCGCTGTCCGTTCTGCGGGAATGACGACACGCAGGTGAAGGATTCTCGGCCAACCGAGGATAATTCTGCGATCCGACGCCGGCGCTTCTGCCCGGAATGCGGCTCGCGCTTCACGACGTTCGAGCGGGTCCAGCTGCGCGACCTGGTCGTGGTGAAGCGCAGTGGCAAGCGCGCGCCTTTCGACCGGGACAAGCTGGCCCGTTCGCTGCAGATCGCCCTGCGCAAGCGGGCGGTGGAGAATGAGCGGCTGGAGCGCGTGGTGAACTCCATCGTGCGGCGGCTGGAAAGCTCCGGCGAGACTGAGATCCCCGCGGAACAGATTGGCCTCATGGTGATGGAGGCGTTGCGTAATCTCGATCCTGTCGCCTATGTCCGCTATGCTTCCGTGTATAAAAATTTCCGTGAAGCCAAAGACTTCGAGGAGTTTGTTGGGAAGATAGATCAGGATATGGAGGCGGCCGAGGATTGACCGATCTCGCCCATATGCGCGCCGCCCTGTCCCTTGCCGAACGCGGCCTGGGGCAGGTGGCGCCCAACCCGGCGGTCGGTTGCGTCCTGGTTTCCCCTGACGGTCAGATCGTCGGCCGAGGCTGGACCCAGAAGGGCGGCCGCCCGCATGCCGAGACCGAGGCGCTGCGCCGCGCCGGCCCGCTGGCGAAGGGGGCCACGGCCTATGTCACGCTGGAACCCTGTTCGCACCACGGCAAGACCCCGCCCTGCGCCGATGCGCTGATCGAGGCCGGTATCGCCCGCGCGGTGGTTGCCCTGGAGGATTCCGATCCACGGGTGGCAGGGCGCGGCATTGAACGGCTGCGCGCGGCCGGTATCCCGGTCGATGTCGGCCTTTGCGCGGATGAAGCACGCCAGCTGAATGAGGGGTTTTTCCTGAAGGTTGAGCAGGGCAGGCCGCTGGTCACGGTGAAACTCGCCAGCTCGCTCGACGGCAACATCGCCACCCACACCGGCGACAGCAAATGGATCACCGGGCCGGAGGCGCGCCGCCGCGCGCATCTGCTGCGCGCCACGCATGACGCCATTCTGGTTGGCAGCAATACGGCGCTCTCCGACGATCCAGAACTCACCTGCCGCCTGCCGGGGCTTGCCGAGCGCTCGCCGATCCGGATCGTGGCGGATGGCCGGCTGCGGCTGCCGCTGACCAGCCGGCTGGTGGCGACGGCATCCCAGGTGCCGACCTGGCTGTGCACGCGGCAGGGGAACGATCCGGCGCGGCTCGACGCTTACCGTGATCTCGGGCTTGAGGTGATCGAACTGCCGGCCGAGGGGGACAATCCGCTCGACGTCGTGGCGCTGATGCAGGCGCTGGGTGCACGCGGCGTCACGCGGCTGCTGGTGGAAGGTGGCGGTGCTGTGATCGCGGCCCTGCTGCAGCATGATCTGATCGACCGGCTGGTCTGGTTCCGCGCCGGCCTCGCCCTCGGTGGCGACGGCGTGCCGGCCATTGCCGGCCTGGGGCTGGAGCGGGTGGCGGACGCCCCGAAATTCATGCGCACCGATGCCCTCGCGGTGGGGGCGGACATGATGGAGTGCTTCGCGCGCAACCCCATCCCGCGCGCTTAGGCGTTGCCATCCCGGCCCATGGCCCATATATCAGCAGTAATACGACGTTCTCAGGGCGGGGTGAAACTCCCCACCGGCGGTAAGCAGGTTCGTCCTGCAAAGCCCGCGAGCGCCCGGCCGCATGGCCGGGGTCAGCAGATCCGGTGAGATGCCGGAGCCGACGGTTAAAGTCCGGATGGGAGAGAGCGGGTATCGTCCGTCGGTGACGCGGTTTGCGCGTGCCGTCGCTTTCCCGTTTCGCCCTGATTGCGCGCTGACCTGTTTTACGAAGGAAGCCGCCATGGATCAGGGCCCGGTCCCGAGCCATAAAGCCACCGCCCGTCCCGCTTCTGGGGGCATGTGATGTTCACCGGCATCGTCACCGATATCGGCCGTGTCGCTGCCATCCGTACGGATGGCGATACGGTGCTGACCATCGAAACCGCCTATGCGCCCGAGGGCATCGATCTCGGCGCCTCCATCGCCTGTTCCGGCGTCTGCCTGACGGTGACGGAGAAGGGGCAGGAGAAGGGCGTGAACTGGTTCCGCGTCGCGGCCTCGGCGGAAACCCTCTCAAAGACGAGTCTGGGCGGCTGGCGCGTCGGCTCCCGGATCAACCTGGAACGCGCCCTGCGCCTGGGCGACGAGCTGGGGGGCCATCTGATGCTCGGCCATGTCGATGGCATTGCACGGCTGGTCTCGGTCACGCCGGAAGGCGACAGCCACCGGCTGGTACTGCAGGCACCGGCCGATCTGGCACGCTATGTGGCGCCCAAGGGCTCGGTCTGCCTCGACGGCATCTCGCTCACCGTGAACGCGGTCGAAGACATGCCGGACGGGACGGCGCATTTCGGCATCAACATCGTGGGCCATACCTGGACCCACACCACTCTGGCCGACCGCCGCCCCGGCGACGGCCTGAACATGGAAATCGACGTGCTCGCGCGCTATGTGGCGCGGCTTACGGCAAGGGATTAAGCGATCATGGACACCAAGGATTTGCGCCGCACCACCTATCATGAGGCGCTGGCTTCCATCGAGGAGATCATCGAGGACGCCCGCAACGGCAAGATGTTCATCCTGATCGATGACGAGGATCGGGAGAATGAGGGCGATCTGGTGATCCCCGCCGAGATGGCGACGCCGGAGGCAGTGAATTTCATGGCGAAATTCGGCCGCGGTCTGATCTGCCTGGCCATGACGCGGGAGCGGATCGACGAGCTGGGCCTGCCGCTGATGCCGCGCAAGCACAGCTCGCGGCACGAGACCGCTTTCACCGTCTCCATCGAGGCGAAGGACGGGGTGACGACCGGCATTTCCGCCGCCGACCGGGCGCGCACCATTGCCGTCGCCATCGACCCCGCCTGCAACCGCGACGAGATCGTCACGCCGGGCCATGTCTTTCCGCTGGTGGCGCGTGAGGGCGGCGTGCTGGTGCGCGCCGGCCATACCGAGGCCGCCGTCGATCTGGCCCGCATGGCCGGGCTGCTGCCGGCCGGCGTGATCTGCGAGATCATGAATGATGACGGCACCATGGCGCGGCTTCCCGACCTGATCCAGTTCGCGCAGTATCATGGGCTGAAGGTCGGCACCATTGCCGATCTGATTGCCCATCGCCGGCGCACCGAAAGCATCGTGCGGCGCAGCCTGGAGAGCCAGATCGACACGCTGCATGGCGGCGCGTTCCGCATGGTGATTTATGTGAACAAGGTTACCTATGCCGAACATATCGCGCTGGTAAAGGGCGATATTTCGACGTCGGACCCGGTGCTGGTACGCATGCATGCGCTGAACGTGCTGGACGATGTGCTGGGCGACCGGGGCAGCGGCAAGGGCGGCCAGCTTCAGGCTGCCATGCAGCAGATCGCGGCGGTCGGGCGCGGCGTCGTTGTGCTGATCCGTGAACCGAGCGCCACGACCCTGTCCGATACGGTGCGCGCGCGGCTGGAACATGAAGGTGCTGGTGGCGAGCTGCGCGACTATGGCGTTGGCGCGCAAATCCTGCTCGACCTCGGCATTCGGGACATGATCCTGTTGTCGAACAGCCAGAAGAACATCGTCGGTCTGGACGGTTATGGCCTCAGCATCGTAGAACGCCGGCCAATATCCATCGCAACGGAAAAGGGCGCCTGAGCCAATGACGCATGTGCTGATCGTGGAGGCACGGTTCTACGAGGACCTGGCCGACGAGCTTGTGAAGGGGGCAATGGCGACGCTGGAGGCGGCCGGCGTGACCTATGACCGCATCGCCGTGCCAGGCGCCTTCGAGATTCCGGCTGCCATCGGCTATGCCGCGCAGGGCGGCAAGTATGCCGGCTATGTCGCGCTCGGCTGCGTGATCCGCGGCGAGACCACGCATTACGATTATGTCTGCGGGGAAAGCGCGCGCGGCTTGCAGGATCTGGCGATTCAGCGCCATCTGGCGATCGGCTATGGCATTCTCACCTGCGAGAATGGCGAGCAGGCCTGGACACGCGCCAGCGTGGCCAAGAAGAACAAGGGTAAGGACGCGGCGGAGGCCTGCCTGGCGATGATCGAGCTGAAACAGCGCTTTGGGGTATCGTGAGGATGGCAGCTGGTACGGGTAAGCCCAAGGCAGGAACGACCGCCAAGTCGCGGGGCCGGTCGGTCGCGCGTTTGCAGGCGGTGCAGATTCTCTACCGCATCGAGATGACGGAGGAACCGCCGCAGACCGCTTTGCCGGATTTCCTTGCCAGCGCCTCGGCCGGTGAGGTGGAAGGCGAGGCGCTGAGCCAGACCGACGTGTCCTTGCTGAAAGAGATCGTGCATGGCGTGTTTCACCGGGCGGAAAAGGATATCGACCCGATCCTGTCCGCCGTGCTGCCGGCGGACTGGCCGCTGGACCGGCTGGAATCGGTGATGCGTGCGATTCTGCGCGCCGCCGGCTTCGAAATGCTGGCCAAGGGCGAGGTGCCGGCGCGCGTTGTCATCAATGAATATGTCGATCTGACGCATGCCTTTTTCGAAGGCAAGGAGCCGGGCTTCGTGAACGGCGTGCTGGACAAGATCGCGCGCACCTTGCGACCAGAGGAGTTCCCGGCCTCGTGAGCGGCAATCCCTCTCTCGACGAATTTGGCCGTATCGCCCGCTATTTCGCGCCGCTGGCCCGATCCGCGAAGGGGGCGTTCGGCCTGACCGACGATGCCGCCGTATTCGATTGCCCGGCAGGCGAGGAAATCGTCGTCACCACCGACGCGATGGTGTCCGGGGTGCATTTCCTGCCGGACGATCCGGCCGATCTGGTGGCGCGCAAGACCCTGCGGGTCAATCTCTCCGACATTGCGGCGATGGGGGCGGTACCGTTCGGCTATACGCTGGTGACGGCGCTGCCGCGCGCGCTTGCCGGGCCGGCGGGCGAGGCCTGGCTGGAACGCTTCGCGGACGGGCTCAGGAGCGACCAGGAGGCGTTCGGCGTCACCCTGCTCGGCGGTGACAGCGTATCCACGCCGGGGCCGCTGATGGTCTCGATAACCGTGCTGGGCCGCATTCCGAAAGGGCAGGCGGTGACACGCGGTGGCGCGCGCGCGGGCGACCTGATTTTCCTCTCCGGCACATTGGGCGACGGCGCCCTGGGGCTGCGCGTGCTGCAGGGCGGTCTCGCGGGATTGTCACGCGAGCATCAGGAATTCCTGGCCGACCGCTATCGGCTGCCGCGTCCGCGCGTCGGCCTTGGTCCCCGGCTGGTCAGCCTCGCCAGCGCCATGCTGGATGTTTCCGACGGGCTGGTGGGCGATCTGAGGCACATTGCCGATGTCTCCTCGGTGGCAGCTGAAATCCGCATCGACCGGCTGCCCCTGTCGGCGGCGGCCTGGGCCGCCATCGAGCAGGACAAATCGGTCGTCGAGGCCGTGCTGACCGGCGGCGACGATTACGAGCTGCTGTTCACGGCGCCGCCCTCGCGGCGGGAAGCGGTTATAGCCGCCGCCGCCGATGCCGGGGTGCCGGTTGCGGAAATCGGCCGCGTCCTGGCCGGCAAACCGGGCGTGACGGTACTCGACCTGGCGGGCGAGCCGATGACTCTCACGGCCGCCGGTTATGTTCACTTCTGATTTTTTTGCTTTTTTCGCGCAAGCAGCGATGATGCGCGCATGAAGATCGTCATCATCCTCGTCGTTCTGCTGGCCATGATCGGCGGTGGCGGTTTCGCTGCCTGGACATTCTTTCCGGATATGGTGAAGCCGATGCTCGGCATCTATCCGGAAGGGGAGGAGCCGCCAAAGCCGCCGCCAGCGACCGGTGTGGTGAATATCGATCCGCTGATCATGCCGATCTTCGAGGATGGAACGGTTCGACGCTTCCTGGTGCTGGAGCTGTCCTTCGAGGTCTATCAGCCGAATGGCGGCCTGATCGTGCAAAGCCAGCTGCCGCGCCTGCAGAACGCTTTCCTGACCTATATCCTGTCGCTGCAGGCCAATGGGCTGAACGACAAGCTGACGGATTTGCGTTTTCTGAAAGACCGGCTGATGCGGGTGACGACCGATGTGGTGGGGCCGGGTGTGGTCCACGACATCCTGTTGAAGAATGTTTTCGAGCGTCCTGTTTCTTAGGCATCAGACCCGGCAAGCGAACATAACCGGCTACCGACACGCCATGCTATGCGACTGGCAAGAATAAGAAATCGTCTTTTTGGTGCCTTGAAACATGACCAGCATTCCTGACGCGCCGGCAATCACGACCGGCGATCCGACCCGCAAGAATGTGGTGTTGCTGGCGCTGTGCCAGGCGCTGTCAATGTCCGGCAGCTCGCTGGTCATGACCGTGTCGGCCATCGTCGGCACGATGATTGCCGCCGACAAGACGATGGCGACGCTGCCGCTCGCCTTCCAGATGACGGCGATGATGGTGACCACGATCCCGGCGTCGCTCGCCATGAAGCGCTTCGGCCGGCGTGCCGGCTTCCTGTTCGGCATCATGGTGGGAATTGGCGGCGCGGTGCTGGCCACCTATGCGATTTTCGAGCGTAATTTCGTGCTGCTGTGCGTGGCGTCTGGCGTGATGGGCATCCAGATGGGGTTTGCCCAATTCTATCGCTTTGCGGCGGCCGATACGGCGAAGCCGGATTTCAAGAGCAAGGCGATCTCCCTTGTCCTAGCGGGCGGCGTTATCGCGGCCGTGCTGGGGCCGAACCTGGCGAAGTGGGCACGCGACCTGTTCGAGCCGGTGATGTTTGCCGGCAGCTATGCCGCCATTGCCGTGCTGTGGCTGATTCCGCTGGTCCTGCTGTTCTTCATCGACATTCCCCGCCCGAGCGTCGAGGAACGCAAGCAAAGCGGCAGGCCATTGGTCGTCATCATGCGCCAGCCGGTGTTCGTGGTGGCGATCATCGGCGCTGTCGTCGCCTATGCCATGATGAACATGGTGATGACATCGACGCCGCTTGCCATGCTGGCCTGCGGGCTGGAGTTCGAGGATGCCGCCTTCGTCATCCAGTGGCACGTGCTGGGCATGTATGCCCCGGCTTTCTTCACAGGATCGCTGATCGCACGCTATGGCATGCTGAACGTCATGCTGGTCGGCGCCGTGCTGATGCTGGGCTGCGTGGCGGTCAATCTGAGCGGGCAGGATGTCACCCGTTTCTGGCTTGCGCTGGTGCTGCTGGGGGTGGGCTGGAATTTCCTGTTCGTCGGGGCGACGACCCTGCTGACCGAGACCTATGTGCCGGCCGAGAAGGCCAAGGTTCAGGCGGCGAACGATTTCCTCGTGTTCGGCTCCGTGTCGGTCTCGGCATTTTCCTCCGGGATGCTGCAAAACGCCTTCGGCTGGGACATCGTCAACATGATGGCGCTGCCCTTCCTGGCGGTTGCCTTGTGCATGGTCGCATGGCTGCGTTTCCTGCGCCCGGAACATACCGCCAATCCATAACGCCTTGCTTGTTAACCCCTTCCTTTATTTGCCTGTTCTGTTACGCTTCGGCGCGTAAGCGGGAGGGTGTGCGGGGCGTTCTTGCCCTGCCATGTCCAAAATAAAGGATAAGGCGGTGCGGCCTCCGGGCCGGCCGACGCAACAAGGGGCTCACATTCATGTCGGGTTTATACTTATTTGTCGTTGCCTGCGGCGCGGTCGCGCTGCTCTACGGGCTTTATGCATCCCGTGGCGTGCTGGCGGCCAGCGCTGGTTCCGCGAGGATGCAGGAGATCGCGGGGGCGATCCAGGAAGGGGCGAACGCCTATCTCAACCGGCAGTACAGGGCGATCGCCATTGTCGGCGTCGTCGTTGCCGTTATTCTGGTGCTGACGCTGGGCGTGCTCAGCGCCGTCGGCTTCGTGATCGGTGCCGTACTGTCCGGCATCGCCGGCTATATCGGCATGAACGTGTCGGTGCGCGCCAATGTCCGCACAGCCGAGGCGGCGCGCCACGGCCTTGCGCCGGCGCTGGACATCGCGTTCAAGTCCGGCGCGATCACCGGCATGCTGGTGGTCGGTCTCGGCCTGCTGGGCGTTGCCGTCTATTACCTTATCCTGCTGCAGATGGGCACGCCGATCCGCAGCATCCTGGAGGCGCTGGTCGCCTTGAGCTTCGGCGCTTCGCTGATCTCCATCTTCGCCCGCCTCGGCGGCGGTATCTTCACCAAGGGCGCTGATGTCGGCGCCGACTTGGTCGGCAAGATCGAGGCCGGCATTCCCGAGGACGACCCCCGCAATCCGGCGGTGATCGCGGATAATGTCGGCGACAATGTCGGCGATTGCGCCGGTATGGCGGCCGACCTGTTCGAGACCTATGCCGTTACCGTTGTCGCCACCATGCTGCTGGCCGCGATCTTCTTCGCACCGGCACTGCAGCCGACCCTGATGGCCTATCCGCTGGTCATCGGCGCTGTCTGTATTCTGGGTTCGGTTGTCGGCACCTTCTTCGTGAAGCTGGGCGCCAGCAAGAAGATCATGGCGGCCCTGTACAAGGGGCTGATCGTCAGTGCGGTGATTTCGGCGGGGCTGATCGTCATCGCCACCGGCTACATGCTGGGCTTCTCCAACCCGATGGAGGCGGGCAGCCGTACGGTGACAGGCGCCAACCTGCTGGTTTGCGCGATCACCGGCCTGGTGGTCACCGGCCTCATCGTCTGGATCACGGAATATTACACCGGTACCGACTACCGGCCGGTGCGCAGCGTCGCCAAGGCTTCCGAGACCGGCCATGCCACCAACATCATCCAGGGCCTTGCCGTGTCGATGGAGGCCTGTGCCCTGCCGGTGCTGGTGATCTGCGGCGGCATCCTGGTCTCCTACATCGCGGCCGGGCTGTTCGGCATTTCCATCGCCGCGACGACGATGCTGGCGCTGGCTGGCATGGTGGTGGCGCTCGATGCCTATGGTCCGGTAACCGACAATGCCGGCGGCATCGCCGAAATGGCGGAGCTTCCGCCAGAGGTCCGTGAGGTGACGGACGCGCTGGACGCGGTCGGCAACACCACCAAGGCGGTGACCAAGGGCTATGCCATCGGTTCCGCCGGTCTGGCCGCCGTGGTGCTGTTCGCGGCCTATACCGAGGATCTGAAGCATTATTTCCCGGATCTGGATGTGCAGTTCCGCCTGCAGGATCCCTATGTGGTGATCGGCCTCTTCTTCGGTGGCCTGCTGCCCTACATGTTCGGCGCGATGGGCATGATGGCGGTCGGCCGCGCGGCGGGTGCCGTGGTCGTGGAGGTGCGCCGGCAGTTCAGGGAAATTCCGGGCATCATGGAAGGCACCGCCAAGCCGGAATATGGCAATGCGGTAGACATGCTGACCAAGGCGGCGATCAAGGAGATGATCGTCCCGTCGCTGCTGCCGGTGCTGGCGCCGGTCTTCCTCTATGTTGTGATCGCCCTGATCGGCGGTCAGGCTGCCGCCTTCACGGCGGTGGGTGCGATGCTGCTCGGCACCATCGTGACCGGCCTGTTCGTGGCGATCTCGATGACCTCGGGCGGTGGTGCCTGGGACAATGCCAAGAAGTATATCGAGGACGGTCATCATGGCGGCAAGGGCTCTGATGCCCACAAGGCCGCGGTGACCGGCGATACGGTCGGCGATCCCTACAAGGACACGGCCGGCCCGGCGGTGAACCCGATGATCAAGATCATCAACATCGTCGCCATCCTGCTCTTGGCCGCGCTGGCGCATTGACGGGATAAAGGTCCGACAAGAAAAACGCCCCCGGAAATACCGGGGGCGTTTTTTGTGCTTTCCTGACTGTCGGTGCGAAGGCCTTAGCGGCCGATACCGCCGGTTGGCAAGGCGCCGCGGCTGTCCACCGCATTAAAGCGGCCGAGATTTCCGAACATCTGCTGCAGGAAGGTCATTTCGGCACCGGCCGTGGGGGTGGTGCGCTCGACGATCTGCACCTGATTGCCGTTCTCCTTGTCCAGCCGGTCGATGCCGCTGACGATACCATCCTTGTCGAAGCTGATGATGACGACCTGCTGCTCCAGCACTTCCGGCGCGAAAAACGCCAGTGTCTCGGTACGCTTGCCGATATAGTACCAGTTCTCATTGTCGAACAAAGCTGTCGCCGAGGGCGAGCCGAGAGCTTGCTGCACCTGCTCGCGGCTGGTCTGGCCGATCTTCACGGTTTCTATCCGGTCGTTATCGACCATGTTTCCGCGGGTATCGACAATCGGCGCGCAGCCGGCCATGGCAGATGCCATCAGGGCGCCAGCGAGGGCGATCCCCAGGCAACGGCTGCGGGGAGCACGAAAAGCAGGAAGGGAAATGAGCTTGAACATCACGCCTGATCTGTTGGTCCACACGACAGCCCAATGGCAGGCTCGGCATAATTTGCCACGGCAGCTTGACCTGCAGGCCGGGTCACGCGATCTATAGGGCAGAAACTCGCACCGTCCTTCGCGGCTGTCAATCTTGCCGCGGGGGGAATGGTCCGGTCGATACGAATTGAGCATCCATGCCCTTCAGCAAGTTCTTCAGCAAGGCCGCGCGACGGCGGGAAAGCGCCGACAGGCTCTATCTGGCCCTGGTCGCGCTGGCGCGGGATCCACGCTTCTATACCGATCTCGGCGTGCCGGACACGGTGGATGGCCGTTTCGAGATGCTGTCCCTGTTCGTTTATCTGGCGCTGCGCCGCCTGCGCCGGGAGGGTGAGGGGAACGCGGACTTCTCCCAGGATTTGTTCGACACCATGTTCGCCGACCTGGACCAGAGCCTGCGTGAGCTGGGAGCGGGCGACCTCGGCGTCGCGCCGCGCATCAAGCGCATGGCCGAGGGGTTTTATGGCCGCATCGCCGCCTACGACAAGGCGCTGGAAGAGGGCGGTGAGGCACTCGGAGTCGCGCTGCGCCGCAATCTCTATGGCACGGTCACACCCGATGAAGCGGTTCTGGCGCGCATGGCGGGAGTTCTGCGGCGTCTGGACAGCGCCTTTGCCGGGCTTCCGGTCGCGGCGGTGCGCACCGGCGAGCCTGGAATCTCGCTGGATCTGGTCCTTGCTGGCCAGCCGGAAACGGAAGGCCAGCCAGAAACGGAAGGAGCGCAGGCATGAGCGCTGAAGAAGCGAAACCGGAATTCTCCCGGCCGGTTCTGGTATCGAAGATTGGCCGCAATGGCCTGTCGATGACGATCCGTGCGGAACCGGAGGAGCGCGAGGCGCTTGCCCGCCGTCTCGATCTGCTGGCGCTGGACCGTCTGGAGGCGATTGTCGAATTTCGCGAAAAGGCGGATGGCTTCGTCCTCGAGGCCGATCTCGTCGCCGATCTGGCGCAGCGTTGCGTGGTCAGCCTGCAGCCGGTGCCGGTGCGGATCGAAGAGCATTTCACCCAGTATTTCTCCGAGAATGCGCCGAGCGATGCGGAGCTGATGCAGCGCGCGATGGAGGAGGGGCTCGATTTCTTTGCCGAGGCCGAGGATGACGAAATCCCCGACCCGATCGTGAATGGCCGGATCGATGCCGGGGAGGCGATGGTGCAGCAGCTCGCCGTGATGCTCGACCCGTATCCGCGTCTTCCCGAGGCGGAATTGCCGGCAAGGCGCCGTGGCGTTACCTTGAATGCGGAGGATGAACCGCTCGAGAAAGCCAATCCCTTCGCGGAATTGGCGGATAAATTCCAAAAATAGCGGGGAACCTGCGCGAACGGCTTGCTGCGCGGCAGGTTTTTAGCTAAACAAGCGCGCTCCGCAGTCTCGCGCGATATGGCAAGTCTGCGACCCATCTTTGAATTGCTCAGAAAGTCGGACCCATGGCTGTTCCGAAGAAAAAGAAATCCAGTTCGAGCCGCAACATGCGCCGCTCGCATGATTCGATCACCGCGACGCTGTCCAACGAGTGCCCGAACTGCGGCGAGCCGAAGCTGCCGCATCACGTCTGTTCGTCGTGCGGGTATTATAAGGGCCGTGAGGTTTCCGAGGCGGCCTGAGGCTTGCCGAATGGGGGGCTGATCCTTTGAGCGCTCGTGTCACGCTTGCCCTGGATGCCATGGGTGGCGACAAAGCGCCGGAAATGGTGATCCGGGGAGCGGAGATCGCGCTTGAGCGCCTTCCCGATCTCCGGTTTATCATTTTTGGCCGGGAAGAAGAGATTGCGGCTCTCATCCCGAAGGACAGCCCGCTCAGCAAGGCTGCGGAAATCCGCCATTCGCCGGATGTCGTTGGCGCCGATGTGAAGCCGTCCGTTGCCTTGCGCAACAGCCGCGATACCAGCATGCGCCATGCCATCGAAGCGGTGCGCGAGGGCAGTGCCTCCGGCATGGTGTCCGCGGGCAATACCGGCGCGTTGATGGCGATGTCGAAGGTTGCCCTGCGCACGGTGCCCGGTATCGATCGCCCGGCGATCGCGTCCTTCTTCCCGACCCGGCGCGGCGAAAGCGTCATGCTGGATCTGGGCGCCAATATCGATTGCGATGCCGCAAATCTGGTGCAGTTCGCCATTATGGGCGATGTTTTCGCGCGCGCGGTTCTTGGCATGCCGAAACCGACCATCGGCCTGTTGAATGTCGGCGCCGAGGACCAGAAGGGCCACGAGCATATCCGCGCGGCGGCGGCAATTCTGCGGGCAACGACGCTCCCCCTCGATTTCCGCGGCTTTGTCGAAGGCGACGATATCGCTGCCGGTACGGTCGATGTCATCGTGACCGACGGCTTCACCGGCAATGTCGCCCTGAAGACGGCGGAGGGGATGGCGAAGCTGATCACCACTTTCCTGCGCGAATGCTTCAAATCCTCGCTCATGGCCCGGGTCGGCTATGTGCTGAGCCGGACCGCCCTGAAGCGGCTGACGCAGCGCGTGGACCCCCGGCGCTACAATGGCGCGATGTTCCTGGGCCTTAACGGGATCGTGGTGAAAAGCCACGGTGGTACGGATGAGTTCGGTTTTGCCAACGCCATCGGTGTTGCCGCTGATCTATGCCGCCAAGGGTTCATCGAGCGCATCCGGGACGAGATCGGCAATCTGACCCAGGAATTGAACGAGAAAAAGGCGGCAGCGATATAATGATCTACCGGTCTCGTCTGGTTGGCTGGGGCGGCTACCTGCCGGCGCGTATTGTCACCAATGCTGAACTGGCCCAGCGCGTGGATACCACGGACGAGTGGATCGTGCAGCGCACCGGCATCCGCCAGCGTCATATCGCCGGAGAAGGCGAGCTGACCTCGGACCTGGCGCTGGGTGCTGCCCGCAAGGCGATGGCGGTGGCCGGCAAGGTGGCGGCGGATATCGATCTTGTGATCGTCGCGACGACGACGCCGGACGAAACTTTCCCGGCCACGGCGACCAAGGTGCAGGCCGCGCTCGGCATGACACGCGGCGCCGCCTTCGATGTGCAGGCGGTGTGTGCCGGCTTCATCTATGCGCTGGCCATCGCGGATAATTTCATCAAGTCGGGGCAGGCCAGGAATGTGCTGGTCATCGGCGCGGAAACCTTCTCCCGCATTCTCGACTGGGAAGACCGTTCGACCTGCGTGCTGTTTGGCGATGGCGCCGGCGCGGTGCTGCTGACGGCGGAAGAAGCCGAGGGCAAGCCAGGCGACCGGGGTCTGCTGTCCACCCATCTGCATTCCGACGGGCGCGAGCATGACGCGCTCTATGTCGATGGCGGCCCGTCCTCGACCGGCACGGTCGGGCATGTGCGGATGGTCGGCCAGCATGTCTATAAACACGCAGTAACAAAGCTGGGCGCGGTTATCGAGGAGGCGCTGGAGGCCAATGGGCTGACCGCTTCCGATATCGACTGGCTGGTGCCGCATCAGGCCAACAAGCGCATCATCGACAGCATGCGCCAGCGTTTCGGCCTGGACGAGGACAAGGTCGTGCTGTGCATCGACCGCCACGCCAATACTTCGGCGGCCTCCGTGCCTCTGGCGCTGGCCGAGGCGATGGATGATGGCCGGATCAAGCCGGGCGACCTTGTCGTGCTTGAGGCGATCGGCGGCGGGCTGGCCTGGGGGGCCGGACTCCTGCGGATTTGAGTTCGCCGCCAGCCCTCATGTTAAATCTCACTTAAAAAACCCGGCTCATCCCTTTGTAATTGACGGATTTATCCGGTCGCGTTACCGTGACTTTCCTTGGGGAGGCATGGCATGACCGAAAAAACCGTTACCCGTGCGCAGTTGAGCGAAGCGGTATATCAGGAAGTTGGCCTGTCACGGAACGAGTCCGCCGATCTGGTGGAGACCGTTCTGAATGAGGTTGCCGACGCGCTGGAGCGCGGCGAGATGGTGAAAATTTCATCCTTCGGCAGCTTTTCGGTGCGGCAGAAGGGCCGCCGCATCGGGCGGAATCCGAAGACCGGCGAGGAAGTGCCGATCCTGCCGCGCCGCGTTCTGGTCTTCCGCCCGTCGCATGTGCTGAAGAACCGGATCAATGCCCTGCTTTCCGGCAAACGGGGTTGAGGGTTTTCTTGGCTGACACAGTGTCGGACCGGGGGAAATGAGCGTGGAAACCGTGAGTAGTCCGTCCTCCTCGCAGCGCCGGGGCAGTGGCAAGTCGGCCGCTGCTTTCAGGACGATCAGTGAGGTTGCCTCGGAACTCGACGTTCCGCCGCACGTCCTGCGGTTCTGGGAAACCAAATTCTCGCAGATCAGGCCCATGAAGCGGGGCGGCGGACGTCGCTATTACCGCCCTGAGGATGTCGATCTGCTGCGCCGCATCCGCGAGCTTCTCTACAAGGATGGCTATACGATCAAGGGCGTGCAGCGGCTGCTGCGCGACGGCATCCACCGCGATGGCGGGGATGATGATCCCGACGAGGATGAGGACGAGGGGCTGGCGGCCGAAGGCTTTTCCGAAAGCGCCCCCAATGGCCAAGCGGGAGGCCAAGGGGGTGGGGAGGATGAGGATGAGGCGGAGGAAACCGACCTGTTCTCTGCTTCCGGCGAAAAGACGGCGGCCCTGGCGCCATCCGCGCGACTAGAAATTGAGACGGCCTTGCAGGAATTGACCGAGCTGTCGGGCCTGTTGCGGCAGGCGGCCCGGAAATAGCACCGAAAATCGCATTCCTTGCGGCTTGAAACCGTTGCGCGGCGCGGCGATGGTCGTTATGGTCCGCGTCCTCGGTCGGAGCGTAGCGCAGCCTGGTAGCGCACTTGTCTGGGGGACAAGGGGTCGTCGGTTCAAATCCGGCCGCTCCGACCAGTCTTCCCCCAATCCTATCCTGTAATCTGCTGGCGTAATCGTTCGAACACGGCCTCGATGCTGTCGTTCATCGCCGTCATTTGCGCTGCCGTGGCCGGGTCCAGACTCCGCAACAGGGCCAGCGTGCGCTCGTCCAGCCTCGGATGCAGAGTCGCGTAGGCAAGGGAAGTACCGCTCCCGGCCTCGATCTCATGCAGCGCGATATCGAAGCGCACGCCATCGCGCACAAGTTCCGACAGGATCAGGATGAACTGCGCCTTGTCGCAGAAATAGCTGGGGCAGTCGAGGCTGGCCGGGATGGCGTCGTTCGCGGCGAGACCGGCCGCATCCTCGATCACCAGCGCATTCACGTCGAGATCGACCAGCCGCGCCGCGTGCCGGAGGTTGCGGTAGCTTGCCGTCAGGCGCCAGGCAATGGTGCTGTCTTGTGTCATAAATACTGTCATATCCGTATCGGAACCCCAGAGCTGGCGTTGCCGGCACCGGGGGCGCAGCGCTAGACTGCGCGTCAAACCTGTCTTGCGTCCAGACAGACGTTCTTGTCCACCATTCATTCCGGAAGGTCTCAATGCCGATCATCGATCAGAAAGAACAGGCCAGGATCGACCTCGCGGCCGCCTTCCGGTGGGCTGTGCGGATGAATTTCCACGAAGGTGTCTGCAATCATTTCAGCCTGGCCGTTCCCGGCGAGACGGATCGCTTCCTGATCAATCCGCACGGCCTGCATTTCTCGGAAATCCGCGCCAGCGATCTCTGTATCCTGGATGCGGAGGGGAATGCCCATGGCGGCTATCACCCGCCGGAACCGACGGCGTTCTATATCCATTCGGCGATCCACCGCACCAATCCGAAGGCGGCCTGCGTCCTGCACACCCACATGCCCTATGCCACGGCGCTGTGCCTGGTGCAGGAGGGCAGGCTGGAGATGGTCAGCCAGAACGCGCTGCGCTATCTCGACCAGATCGCCTATGACGACAAGTATAACGGGCTGGTGCTGGATTTCGAGGAAGGCTTCCGGATCGCCGAGGTGCTGGGCGACAAGCGGGTGCTGTTTCTGGCCAATCACGGGGTGATCGTGGTCGGGCCGACCGTCGCGGATGCCTTCGACGATCTCTATTACCTGGAGCGCGCCTGCCAGCATCAGGTGCTGGCCATGTCCACGGGACGGCCGCTGAAGCCGATTGACCCGCAGGTTGCCGCCATGACCTGCGAGCAGATCGAAGGCGAGCGGCTGAACGCCCAGCTGCATTTCCAGGCACTGAAGCGGATTCTGCAGCGGGAATCGCCGGATTACGCGGATTAAAAAAGCCGCTCAACCGCCCTTGTACTTCTTCACGGCAATTTGCAGCATCCTGACCAGCTCCTTGCCGATAGCGCCGCCATCACCCTTCACCTTGTCGGCGATGACCGCCCGCAGCCCGTCGATATGGGCCTTGATGAGTTCCAGCAGGTCCGGGCTGGCGCTGGTGGTGTCCTTGTCCAGCGCCGTATATTCATAAAGCGAGCGGCCGAAGGTGGTGATCAGTGGATAGCCGAAGGTCGATCCCTGGCCGCGCAGCTCGTGCGCGATCAGATTCATCGCCTTCAACGGCTTCCAGGCCATGCTCGGGTCTTTCACCGCGATGGCGTGCTGCGCCTGGAGCTGGGCGGCGTAGTCGCGCACCCAGTCGGCATAATCGCTTTCCATCTTCTGGATCTGCTGTTCGGCCGCCTTCAGCAGCGACGGATCGATGCCGCCTTCCATCGTGCCGCCGAGAGCCAGGATTTTTTCCTTGGCCCGGTTGGACAGCCGGAACACCCAGCATTTCGCATTGCCGGGAACCGAGCGCAGGGAACGCGCGGAATAGAGAACGGCAACCTCGTTTTTCTTGGCGATGCGCCTTTCCTCGCCTTCGATTTCCTGGCTGGTGCGCCGCCGATCAGGGCCGAAATAATCCTGCGTCAGGATGAACTGGCGCGGATTCTCGATGGCGGCCTGGAGATGCGCGGCGACGGCGGCGATGGAAAAGGGTTTGGCCAGGAATTCGCTGACGCCGAGATCGCGCACTTCCGCCACACGCTTGCGGTCAACCGCACCGCTGATCATCACGAACGGCAGGAAACGGTCCGGCGAATCCTCACTGCGCCGCACCCAGCGCAGCAGCATGGCGCCATCGGTCGGGGCCATGACCAGGTCGCTGAGGATCAGATCGACCGGCGCTTGGCCCGGCAAGCCGCTGCGCGCCCGCGACATAAGGAAGTCGATGGCTTCCTGCCCGTTGCGTGCGGTGTAAACCTGGCCCACATCCAGCGACCGCAGGATACTGAACAGCAGCTTGCGGATAATGTCGCTGTCTTCCACCAGCAGGATCGACAGGCGGTCGAGACGATAGCTCATCGCGGGGAGGAGACTCCGGGTTCCGGTTGAGGCGGCGAAGGGGTCAGGCCGGCCAGTCGGTCTTCACGACACGCATGCCGCAACGCTGGAAATAGGTCTCGAAATTGGTGTTCGGCCCGACCAGCGCATGCACCAGCTTGGCGATGGCATGCTGTTTCTCGGGGATCTGGAAGGGCGCTTCGACCTGTTCGGGCGAAGGTTGCGGTAGCAGGCACTTCCAGCCATCCACCGCGGCCAGCGTGTCGCGAAACACCATGGCGCCGCCGAACAGGAAATCCAGCAACACGCTCTGCGCCCGCTTGTTGGGGAAATTGGTCGCCCAGTCATCGTTGAAATTGGCGTTCTGGACCAACCCGAAGGCCATAGAGAAGCGGATGTCGCGGCGGAAGATGATCAGTGCCGTATGTTCCTGCAGCTCGAAATCCAGCGTCCGGTTATCGGCGCCCCTGGCTGGAACCAGCCGGTACATGAAGGTCGGCACCTTGCTGACGGTCCAGTCGCTCGGTGCGCTTTGCGCGACAACGGACAAGTAATCGTTGAGCTTCATGTGGGTGTCCTGTTCCGGCAGCCGTTTTCGTTTTCCGTACGATACGCGGTCACGGTTCGCTGGCAAGTGCCATGCGGCCGGCCTCGGTCAGTTTGCAGACAAGCCAGTCCGGTTTCAGCGGGTTTGCGAACCAGGGTTCGGCCCAGCCCTGGTCGATGCAGGACCGGATGGTCTGTGCGTTCACGCGCTGGCCGTCGCCATCGAACAGCGGCAGCTTGCCGCCGGGCTGGTCGATGCCGCGGCTCAGCCAGCTGCGCTGTGCCGGGGTTGGTGTCTTGCGGCCGGCCTTGGCGGGCATAGACGGCTCCCTGTCCGCTGCTGTCCCAATCCGCTACTGGCGGGACGGAGAACATGGTAGCCGGGGATGGTGGGACTCGCCAAGCCGGATGGGTTTCAGCGTGCAGCGGCGAAGCGCACGGCCTCCTGTGCGGCGCGGACCAGCGCGCGCGACTTGTTGATGCTCTCCTGATATTCGGATTCGGGGTCGCTGTCCGACACCACACCGCTGCCTGCCTGCACATGCATGACGCCGTCCTTCACCAGCGCGGTGCGCAAAGCGATACAGGTATCCATCGCGCCATTAGCCGAGAAATAGCCAACCGCGCCGGCATAGATGCCGCGCCGCGACTTCTCCAGCTCGTCGATGATCTCCATCGCCCGCACCTTCGGTGCGCCGGACACGGTGCCGGCGGGGAAGCCGGCGCACAGCGCGTCCACGGCGTCCAGTTCCGGCTGGATCTTGCCCTCGACATGGCTGGCAATGTGCATGACGTGGGAATAGCGCTCGACCATGAACTTGCCCTTGACCTGCACCGTGCCGATCTGCGAGACGCGCCCGACATCGTTGCGCCCGAGGTCAAGCAGCATCAGATGCTCGGCCCGTTCCTTCGGGTCGGCAAGCAGATCCTCTTCCAGCGCCTTGTCCTCCTCCGGCGTGGCGCCGCGCTTGCGCGTGCCGGCCAAGGGGCGGATCGTCACCGTCTCGTCGCGCAGCCGCACCAGGATTTCCGGGCTGGAGCCGACAATGGAGAAGTCTCCGAAATCCAGCAGGAACAGGAAAGGCGAGGGGTTCAGCCTGCGCAACGACCGGTACAGCGCGATCGGCGGCAGTTTGAAAGGCACCTCGAAACGCTGCGAGGGCACCACCTGGAAGGCGTCGCCGGCAAGGATATAATCCTTGGCCTTCTCCACCATCGCATGAAATTCCTCGCGCGTGGTGTTGGAGGTCGGCTCCGGCGGCGTTGCCGTCGCGCCGCTCGCTTCCCGGCGGAAGGGTAGGGACCGGCCGAAATCCTCGATCACATCGGACAGCCGCTCGCGCGCCTGACGATAGGCTGACTCCGCATCGAGGCCGGGCTCGGCACGGGCCGGAGTGATCAGGGTGACACTGTCCTCGATATTATCGAACACAGCGATGACGGTCGGGCGGACGAACATGCCGTCCGGAACCTCGTAGGGCTTCGGCTTCGGGTTCGGCAGCTTTTCCATCAGCCGAACCATGTCATAGCCCATATAGCCGAACAGGCCGCTGGCCATCGGCGGCAGCTTCTCGGGAACCTCGATCCGGCATTCCTCGATCAGCGCGCGCAGGCTCTCCAGCGTCGGCTTTTCGTCGCGGACGAAGGCGGTATCGTCGAAGCGCGCCTGACGGTTGATCTCCGCCGTTTCGCCATTGCAGCGCCAGATCAGGTCCGGTTTCAGCCCGATGATGGAATAGCGCCCCCGGATGGCGCCGCCTTCAACCGATTCGAACAGGAAGGAGTTGGGGCTGCCATCCGCCAGCTTCAGCATGGCGGAGACGGGCGTTTCCAGATCGGCAACCAGAGTGGTCCAGACCAGCTGATGCTTTCCCGCTTCGAAGGTCCGGATGAAGGCGTCGCGATCGGGGAAGGTGCTCATGGCTCGGTCTGGGCTCGATCTGGAATGTGGAAGATCAGAAGAAACGGTCGATGACGGCCTGGTCGATCTTGACCGGGTAGGACTGGCGCAGGCCAGCGGTGAGGCTGGCATAAAGATCATTGCCCATGCCCTGGCTCAGCGACTGGCGCAGCTGGTCGAGGGCGCCTTCCTCGGCCTGCGCCGGATCGGCCGGGCGAATCTCCTTCAGCACCATCACATACTGGCCATCCTGCGCGCCGACCACCTGTACCGCGCCGGTGTCGAGGCGGAAGGCGGCGGAGGCGAGGCTGCGCGGCAGGTTTTCCAGCCCCTGGCCGTCCCGCGTGAAGGGGGCGGTGGTGGCGCTGGACAGGCCGGCGGACCCGGCCGCATCGGCGATGGCGGTGCCGCCCTTGACCTGATCGGCAAGCGCCTCGGCCTTCTGCTTCGCCGCCTCGGCGCGGCGTTCGGCCAGCACATCTTCCTTCACCTGGTCGCGCACGCTGTCGAACGGCTTCACGGCCGGCTCGGTCACGCTGTCGACACGCAGCACGGTGAAGCTGCCGTCCTGGCCTTCGATGGTGTTGCTCTGCTCACCCCGGGTGGTCTGGAAGGCGGCTTCCAGAAAACGCTCGGGAGCGGGCAAATCGGTCAGTGCCGTCCCGTCGGCGGTCTGTCCCGTGCGGGTGATGTTTTCCAGCTTGCGCAGCGGGGCATTCAGGCTCTGGGCGGTTTCTTCCAGCGTGGCGCCACTGGCCAGCCCATCCTCCAGCCGGTTCGCCATCTCGAAGAGCTGGTCGAGCGCGCTTTCCTGCGCCATCTCGGCGCGCAGTTGCTCGCGCACCTCCTCGAAGCTGCGGGTCGTGGCCGGCTTGATGGCATCGACGCGGAAAAGGTGCCAGCCAAAGGGGCTGTTCAGCGGCTCGGAAACGCCGCCTTCCGGGAGGGCGAACACGGCGTCGCCAAGCCCGCCGACAAGGTCACCCTTGGAGACGCCGGCGAGAGTCAGGTCGCCCGGCCCCATGCCGGCCAGTTCCTGCGCCACGGCGGCAAAGTCCTGGCCGCCAGCCAGGGCAGTGGCAGCCTGCTTCGCCTTTTCCTCGTCGGAGAACAGCATCTGCGACAGGTCGCGCGTCTCGGGCGTGGCGTACCCTGCGGCCCGCGCCTCATATTCGCGGCGCAGTTCCTCGTCGGGAATCAGGGTTTCGGCGGCCAGCGACTGCGCCGTCAGGGTAACGAAACTGACGGAGCGGTATTCCGGCGCCAGATAGCGGCGCTCGTTGGATTTGTGGAACTCGGCCAGCTCCGCCTCGGTCGGCTGCGCCACGTCCTGCATGGCGCTGTTGGCGAGGAAGATCAGATCGGCAACGCGCTTCTCGTTGCGGTGGCGATAGAGCCGGTCCACCAGTACATCGGGCGCCGAGGCGCTTGCCAGCGTGGCGTTGATGACATTCTGGCGCATCAGTTCGCGGCGCATGGTCTGGACGTAGCCCTCCTCGGTCATGCCGACCGAGCGCAGGGCGGCGACGAACTGGTCGCGGCTGAAACTGCCATCCGGTCCCCTGAAGGCGGGTTCCCCGGCGATGGCTTCGCGCACCATCTCATCCGTCACCGCGATGCCGCGGTCCCGCGCGAAAGCCAGAAAGACGGCGTCGTTCGCCATGCTGTCGATGACCGTGTCGAGCAGGCCGAGCTGGCGGGCCTGTTCGGTCGTGATGGTCTGGCCGAAACGCTGGCGCAAGGTTGCGATCTCGGACTGCAGGCGCTCGCTGACCTGTTGCGCCGGAATTTCGACATCCTCGACCGTGATGACGATATTGCTGGTACTCCCGCCCCGGAACATGTCCTCGACGCCCCAGACGGCGAAGCTGAGAACGAGAAGGGCAAAGAGAATCTTTACAACCCAGGACGCGGTCTTGGTTCGGATCGACTGCAGCATGGTCGGTCAAGGCTTTCGGTTGAGCGGAAAACCGCCCGGAAACCGCCCGGGCGACTCTGCCGGTAATTTTGGCCGGAGAGGCCGGGCATCATAGAGGGGCGGCGCTTTCCGCCGCAACCTGAAATGGGCCGGTTTCCTGACGGGATTGAGCACGGACTGGCAGAAACCCCGGCGGGCATGCTAGTAACCGCCCCGAAAGCGATAGACATAACCGACGAACCTGACGGGAGGGCAGCCGATGGCGCCACGCAAGCTGATCGCCGGCAATTGGAAGATGAACCTGCTGAAGGCGGAAGGGGAAGCCCTGGTCCGCGCGCTGGGGGCAAGCCTGGCCAGTGAGCCGAAGCCGGCCTGTGACGTGCTGGTGTGCCCGCCCTTCACCCTGCTGGGCGCGCTGGCGCCGCTGTGCGGTGAGGCTGGCCTCGCGCTCGGCGCGCAGGATTGCCATGCGGCACCGTCCGGCGCCTTTACCGGTAATGTCGCGGCACCGATGCTGGCGGATGCCGGCTGCGCCTATGTCATCGTCGGCCATTCCGAACGCCGCAGCCTGCATGGCGAGGATAATGCCACCGTGAAGGCAAAGGCGGAGGCCGCGCTGGCTGCCGGCCTTGTCGCCATCGTCTGCGTCGGCGAGACCGAGGCCGAGCGCGATTCCGGCAAGGCGGAGGAGATCGTGGTCGCGCAGCTGCTTCAGTCGCTTCCGGAAGGGGCGTCCGCCGGCAGCCTCGTCGTTGCCTATGAGCCGGTCTGGGCCATCGGCACCGGGCGCACGCCGACTGTGGCGCAGGTGGCCGACATGCACGCGGCGCTCCGCAAGGCGCTGGGCGGTGCGGTTGCCGATGCGGCAGCCGTGCGCATCCTCTATGGCGGTTCGGTGAAGCCGGGTAACGCGGCGGAGTTGCTGGCGGTCGCCAATGTCGATGGCGCGCTGGTCGGCGGGGCCAGCCTATCCCACGGGGATTTTTGGGCGATCTGCCAAAGTTGCGGCTAGCAAAATGGCCTCCGAGAGGCTACAACACCGGCAATCTTATTCTTTAGGCAACCCGCAGGTTTTTCATGACCACGATCATCCTGGTCATCCATAGCCTTTTGGCTCTGGTGCTGATCGGTATCGTTCTGATCCAGCGCAGCGAAGGCGGCGGACTTGGTATCGGCGGCGGTGGCGGCGGCGGTGGCGGCTTCATGACCGCGCGCGGCAGCGCCAATTTCCTTACCCGGACGACGGCGATCCTGGCCGCCTGTTTCATGGCGACCAGCCTGGTCCTGGCGATTCTGGCCGGCGGTCACAGCCAGCCACGTTCCATCGTGGACGATATCTCGACGCAGCCGGCCGGCACCCAGCTTCCGGGCGCCCCGCAGGGCACCGGTACAGCCCCGGCGACGCCCCGCGCGCCGGTCAGCCAGTAAGCGGCCTTGCCGGCTGTCTTGCCTTCCCGCCGGTCACGGTTTCATGCCGCGGCCGTCCTTTCCTGTAAGCCCAACTTGTCGCATGACGGTTGGGCTTTTCTGATGTAGTTTGCAGGTCCATGACGCGTTTTATTTTCGTTACCGGCGGCGTGGTTTCATCTCTTGGCAAGGGGCTGGCGTCGGCAGCGCTGGGTGCGCTGCTGCAATCGCGCGGCTATGCCATCCGGCTGCGCAAGCTGGACCCCTATCTGAATGTCGATCCCGGCACGATGAGCCCGCTGCAGCATGGCGAGGTTTTCGTCACCGATGATGGTGCGGAAACCGATCTCGACCTCGGCCATTATGAGCGTTTCACCGGCATTCCCGCGCGCCGCAGCGACAATGTGACGACCGGCCGTATCTATTCGACCGTGATCGAGCGCGAGCGGCGCGGCGATTATCTGGGCGCCACCGTGCAGGTGATCCCGCACGTTACCGACGCGATCAAGGAATTCGTCCGTGCTGACGTGAATGGCGAGGATTTCATCATCTGCGAGATCGGCGGCACGGTCGGCGATATCGAAAGCCTGCCCTTCCTGGAGGCGATCCGCCAGCTCGGCAACGAGATGGGGCGCGAGCGGGTGATGTTCCTGCATGTCACGCTGCTGCCCTATGTCAGCGCCGCCGGCGAGTTGAAGACCAAGCCGACCCAGCATTCGGTGAAGGAACTGCTGTCGGTCGGTATTCAGCCCGACATGCTGCTGTGCCGCTCGGAAATGACCATCAGCGAGGATGAACGGCGCAAGATCGCGCTGTTCTGCAACGTCCGCCAGGAAGCGGTCATCCCGGCGCTGAATGTCGATACGATTTATGCGGTCCCCATCGAATATCACAAGCAGGGACTGGACACCCAGGTGCTGCGCCATTTCGGCCTGACCTCTGATGTTGAGCCGGACCTGTCGGGGTGGGAGTCCATCGCCAGCCACATCCGCCAGCCCGAAGGCGAGGTGAAGATCGCCGTGGTCGGCAAGTACACGTCCGTGTTCGATGCCTACAAGTCGCTGGCCGAGGCCCTTGCGCATGGCGGTATCGCCAACAATGTGAAAGTCAATCTGCACTGGATGGACGCCGAGATCTTCGAGCGCGAGGATGCCGTCCATTTTTTGGAGGATGTGCATGGCATCCTGGTGCCGGGCGGCTTCGGCGAGCGTGGCAGCGAGGGCAAGATCGCGGCGGTGCGCTTCGCGCGCGAGCGCAATGTGCCCTATTTCGGCATCTGTTTCGGCATGCAGATGGCGGTGATCGAGGCGGCCCGCACGCTGGTGAACCTGCCGAAGGCCAGCAGCACCGAGTTCGGTCCGTCGGACGAGCCGGTCGTCGGATTGCTGACCGAATGGACGCGCGGCAACGAAGTGGAGCGCCGCAGCGCCGAAGGCAATCTGGGCGGCACCATGCGGCTTGGTGCCTATGATTGCGCCGTCGCTGCCGGCAGCAAGCTGGAGGAGATTTACGGCAAGCAGTTGATCAGCGAACGGCATCGCCATCGCTATGAGGTCAACATCAACTACAAGGACCGGCTGGAGCAGGTGGGCCTGCGCTTCTCCGGCATGTCACCGGATGGCGAGCTGCCCGAAGTGGTCGAGATCCCCGACCACCCCTGGTTTGTCGGCGTGCAGTTCCATCCCGAATTGAAGTCGAAGCCGTTTGATCCGCATCCGCTGTTCACCTCTTTCGTGAAAGCGGCCCTCGAACAGTCGCGGCTGGTCTGAACCTACTGATCTTGACCCTTGGGGAAGTGCCATGAGCGTCGCACAGCGTCTCGTCCGCGTCGGCAAGCTGGAGATCGGCAACGACAAGCCGTTCACCCTGATCGCCGGCCCGTGCCAGCTGGAAAGCCGGCAGCACGCGCTGGAGATGAGCCATGCGCTGGCCGAACTGACCGGCAAGCTGGGCATCGGCCTGATCTACAAGACCTCCTATGACAAGGCGAACCGCACCAGCATCAAGGGCGAGCGCGGCCTGGGCATGGCCAAGAGCCTGCCGATCATGGCCGAGGTGCGCGAGACCTATGGTTGCCCGGTGCTGACCGATGTGCATCAGCCCGACCATTGTGCGGCGGTCGCCGAAGCGGTGGATGTGCTGCAGATTCCGGCCTTCCTGTGCCGCCAGACCGACCTGCTGGTCGCGGCGGCGAAGACCGGCCGGACAGTGAATGTGAAGAAGGGCCAGTTCCTCGCCCCCTGGGACATGAAGAACGTGGTCGCCAAGCTGTTCGAGAGCGGCAACGAGAATGTGCTGGTCACCGAACGCGGTGCCAGCTTTGGCTACAACACGCTGGTCAGCGACATGCGCTCCCTGCCGATCATGGCAGCGCAGACCGGCTGCCCGGTGGTGTTCGACGCCACCCATTCGGTGCAGCAGCCTGGCGGGCAGGGCACCAGCAGCGGCGGCCAGCGCGAATTCGTGCCGGTCCTGGCGCGCGCGGCGCTATCCATCGGCGTGGCGGCGGTCTTCATGGAAACCCATCAGGATCCCGACAACGCGCCGTCTGACGGGCCGAACATGGTGCCGCTGAAGGCGATGCCGGCGCTGCTGGAAACGCTGCTCGCTTTCGACCGTCTGGCCAAGGCGAATCCGGTTTCGATCGGCTGACCTGACATGTAAGCCGGCTTGTCATCTTTTGGGCAGGCGGCTATGAGTCGCCAGCCAGCTTTTTTCCAGTTTCGTTTCCAGCTTCGTTCCTTGCCACCCGGAGGCCATCACGCCATGAGCGCCATCATCGATATCGTCGCCCGTGAAATTCTCGACAGCCGCGGCAACCCGACCGTCGAGGTCGATGTGACGCTGGAAAGTGGCGCCACTGGCAGGGCCGGCGTGCCATCCGGCGCCTCCACCGGCACGCATGAGGCACTGGAGCTGCGCGACGGCGACAAGGGCCGCTATCTGGGCAAGGGGGTCCAGAAGGCGATCGATGCGGTGAATGGCGAGATTTTCGACACGCTGTCGGGCATCGACGCCACCGAGCAGGTGCATATCGACCAGATGATGATCGATCTGGATGGTACGCCGAACAAGGCGCGCCTCGGCGCCAATGCCATTCTTGGCGTCAGCCTTGCGGTCGCCAAGGCTGCGGCGGCTGACCTCGGCCTGCCGCTCTACCGCCATGTCGGCGGCGTCTATGCCCGCACCCTGCCAGTGCCGCAGATGAACATCATCAATGGCGGCGCGCATGCCGATAACCCCATCGACTTCCAGGAATTCATGATCCTGCCGGTCGGCGCGGACAGCTTCGCCGAGGCGCTGCGCATGGGCGCCGAGGTGTTCCAGCATCTGAAGACGCAGCTGAAGGATGCCGGCCACAACACCAATGTCGGTGACGAGGGCGGCTTCGCGCCGAACCTGAAGAGCGCGGATGAAGCACTGGCCTTCATCATGAAGGCCATCGAGGCGGCCGGTTACAAGCCGGGCGCCGATATCGCGCTCGGCCTCGATTCGGCGGCCAGCGAGTTCTACAAGGGCGGCAAATACGTGCTGGAGGGCGAGGGCAAGAGCCTGGATGCTGCCGGCATGGTGAAGCTGTATGCCGATCTGTGCGCGCGCTATCCCATCGTCTCCATTGAGGATGGCATGGCCGAGGATGACTGGGACGGCTGGAAGGCGCTCACCGACGCGCTGGGCGGCAAGGTGCAGCTGGTCGGCGACGATCTGTTCGTCACCAACCCGGAGCGCCTGTCGGACGGCATCGCACGCGGTGTCGCCAACTCCATCCTCATCAAGGTGAACCAGATCGGTACGCTGTCGGAGACGCTGGAGGCGGTCGAGCGCGCGCACCGCGCCGGCTACACCGCCGTGATGTCGCACCGCTCCGGCGAGACCGAGGATGCGACCATCGCCGATCTGGCGGTCGCCACCAATTGCGGGCAGATCAAGACCGGCTCGCTCAGCCGCTCCGACCGGCTGGCGAAGTATAATCAGCTGCTGCGCATCGAGGAGCAGCTGGGCAGCGCCGCGCGCTACGCAGGCACCGCGATCCTGCGCTAAGCCTTTCGGCCGATTGGGAAAGGGGCGGCCTCCGGGCCGCCTTTTTCTATGAGAGTCTGTCCGGAGACTTTATGATTGATTGCAGAGCTTTCTGATCATGAGGCGGATGGAGGCGAGTTTCAAGAAGG